>NZ_SMAL01000001.1:0-300000 GCF_004342165.1 Natranaerovirga pectinivora
TTAAATAAGATGTTTTTTCTACTATTAACATGTAGCTTTATTAAGTGCACCCTAAAATGCGTATTATATTATAGAATACAAAAATAGCTCTAAAGCCAAGAATGGAGGGGAATTGAAACCAATCCCCCCCAACTATTGACAAAGAGCCTATAATGTAATAGGGTACTAATTATTCTTCATCTTCGAATTCAAAGTCTTCGCCTTCTTCAGCCATCATTGCCATAAATACCTCAGATACTTTTTCATATTCATCTTCAGAATCTATGTTATCTAATTGAATTTCTCCATCTTCTAGTTCTTGATAGCAATATAAGAATACTTCATCTTCATCAGTAGGTAACAAAGCTATATATTCTTTATCATCAACTTCAAAAATACCTACAACGAAACATTCAACTTCTTTACCATCGTCAAGTGTAAGTGTTATAGTTTGATGCTCGTCATGATCATGGTTACAATTTTCATCATGGATATGTCCATTATTACTCATAATAAAAACCCCTTTTCCTTTAAGATATGATACAACTGTAACAGAACAATTTCAAAAATGCAAGGTTATTTTTGGTAAAATTTTCATATTGATAAATTTAAGTTAATTAGAAGGTATAAAAGGTTCTAGTGTTTTATTTAATATGCCATTAACATAAGCAATAAAAACACCATAATTAACAATTGGAACATTGCTTTCTTTGGCTTTATGGATTCTATATAAAACTTCCTTTCTATTTAACATACAAGATCCACAGTGAATAATTAAAGCATAGTCAGATAAGTTTTTAGGGTACTCATAACCGCTCGTAAAATCAATAATAATATTTTTGCCTGTATATTTTTTTAACCAGTTAGGAATTTTTACAGTTCCAATATCATCTTTTTGGCGATGATGGGTACAGCCTTCTGAAATTAAAACACGATCCCCTTCTTTTAAGTTCTCTATCCATTGGGCACCTTTAACCAATTCTTTTAGATCCCCTTTGTACTTTGCAAATAATATAGAGAATGAAGTTAACATCACCCCATCTGGAACGATTTTTGATACTTTATCAAAAACTTGAGAATCAGTGATTATTATTTTGGGATTTTTATTTAAGGACATTAAGGTTTCTTCAAGTTCATTATCTTGGCATACCAAACAGATACCGCCTTTATCTAAGACTTCTCGTAATACTTGTTGTTGAGGTAAGATAATTCTACCCTTTGGCGCAGCACTATCTATGGGAATAACTAAAACAACTATATCTTTAGGAGAAACCAGGTTATCTAGAATTGTTATATCCATGTCTGAAGGAACTGCTTTTATAATACTTTCTTTAATTTCGTTAATGCCATATAAAGTTTTAGCAGAAGCTTTTATTAACGCTACATTCAATAAGCTTTCTAAGTCATAAACAATAGAAGGATCAGAGATCAAATCCATTTTATTTATAATACAAACAAAAGGCAAGTTTTTTTCTTTGATCATAGCAATAAGTTCTTTTTCGAATACATCAGCACCCTCTACTGGGTCTATAACAATTAACGCAATATCCGTTTTATTTAAGACCTCTAATGTTTTTTCTTTTCTTAAATGGCCTAATGGTGTGGAATCGTTCAATCCAGCAGTATCTATAATAACCACTGGTCCAAGGGGTAGTAATTCCATTGATTTATACACAGGGTCTGTGGTTGTACCATTAATTTCAGATACTAAGGATATATTCTGTCCAGTAATTGCATTGATAATACTTGATTTACCAGAATTGGTTTTCCCAAATAAAGCTATATGTAATCTATTACTTCTTGTAGTGTTATTATCTAAATTCATAAATACCTCCTTTAAATAAATTATAATTAATTAAAGTATACAATGATAAAAGTAAAAACAAAAGGATATTCTTATAAAATGTATATATATAATGCTACAAGGAGATAATACAATAAAGTAATATGAAAAATTAAATTTGGAGGTTTAATGATGACAACACCAAATAACGAAAAAAATGAAAAAGTAGATAATTTAGTAACATTAGATAGTGGTGAACGGGTGACATTGGATGAAGCCATTAATTCTGTTCAAAATGGTTACTTGGATAAAACAAATACTGGAAGTGGAAAGTATGAGAGAGAATATTTGAGAGATGAAGAGAAACAGAGTGAAAAAGGCAGAAAATAATTAATACTATATAAATATAGAAGATACAAAGACAAAGAGGTATATATAGAGACTATTATATATTTGACAATAAATAACCGTTCTAGTATAAATAATGTAAGAGCATTTTTTATACCTAAAGGAGGTAGAATTGGATGACAAAAAAAGTTTGTATTAGTGGAATGACTTGTGATCACTGTAAAGCGCATACCCAAACAACATTGGAAAATATTAAAGGTGTTGTAGATGTAAGTGTGAACTTAGAAGAAGGCTTTGCTTTAGTAGAAGCAGATTATTTAGATGACGATTTAATAAAAGAAAGAATTGAAGAAGCAGGATATGAAGTTACACATATTGCTCATATTTAGAATTAAATAGAATCTAGGTTAAAAAGCCTAGATTTTTTCGTTAATAAAACTTCATATTTAACAAATTCCTTCCTTGTATAAGTCCCCTTTTTTAAGTATAAAATATTTAAAAATATTTTATGAAAAATATTGACATTTATATTGAAGTTTGTTATTATTCAATTTGCAGTTTAGCAATAATAAACATATAGTTTAATATATTAAACAATAATTTGAGTTTGAATTGAATTCTAATATAAGATTATTTGTATTATAAATGCTAATTATTATATAATTAGGTATAATTATACTAATTAATAAATTAATATCCTGGGTATTAAAGGATACAATATAACTGCAACGCTATTACTGTAAACTTAATCAAATAAAGGAGCTGAAATAATGAATAATAATCCTTCTAAATTAGAATTACACGGATTTAATAATTTAACAAAAACACTAAGTTTTAATATTTATGACATTTGCTATACTTCTTCAGCAGAAGATCGTAAAAGATATATTGACTATATTGATGAGCAATATAATTCTGAAAGATTAACTGAAATATTAAAAAATGTTACAAATATGATTGGTGCAAGTGTTCTTAATGTATCAAAGCAAGATTACGATCCTCAAGGAGCAAGTGTAACTATTTTAATTAGTGAAGAAGAAGTTCCTTTATATTGTATAGATTCATCTTGTAATAGAGGTATATTAACGCCAATTCCACAACATATTGCAGGACATTTAGATAAGAGTCACCTTACAGTGCACACTTATCCGGAAAGTCATCCAGTTCATGGAATCAATACATTTAGAGTAGATATTGATGTTTCAACTTGTGGTCAAATATCCCCACTGAATGCATTAAATTATCTTATAGAAAGTTTTGAATCAGATATATTAGCACTTGATTATCGCGTTCGTGGATTTACTAGAGATAAAGATGGGACAAAACATTTTATTGATCATAATATTGGATCTATTCAAGACTATATTGATAAAGATATATCTAAAAGATATAATCTAGTAGATACAAATATGTTGCAACAAAATATTTTCCATACAAAAATGATGGTAAACGATTTTAAATTAAATGATTATTTATTTGAAATAAAAGAAGAAGATTTAAGTAAAGAAGAAGCTTTAGAACTTAGAAAACTGGTATACAATGAAATGCTAGAAATTTTCTATGGAACTAACTTTGAATATAAATACTAAACTAGAGGTTTATAATTACATAAATTTGAATTCTTAATATGAAAGTGTATTTTGCAAGAAATTGGCATTACATTTTCAGTGAAGTTTATATCTCTTAACGTAATAAGAGGCATAAGGTGAGTTAAGAATTCAAATTTAATTATTAAATCTCTTTTGTATATAATACTAAATAATTGGGTGATAAGAATGTATTTAAATCAAAATGAAACACCAATTGCAACAGGATTAAAAAATTATGCAAAAAAGAATGTAACGCATTTTGATGTGCCAGGACATAAAAAAAATTCAGAGTTAGGGTATTTAGCTGATTATTTTGGTAAAGATGTTGTTAATATAGATACAAATTCATCTAAAATAGTAGATTCATTAAGTCATCCTACAACAATAATCAAAGAGGCTAGTCAACTAATGGCAAATGCTTATGGTGCAGACCAAGCATTATTTTTGGTGAATGGTACGACAATAGGTGTACAAGCTATGATGATGAGTGTTTGTGGACCAAAAGATAAAATCATTTTACCAAGAAATGTGCATAAAAGTGCTGTTAACGCATTAATATTATGTGGGGCAACACCAATCTATGTACAACCTGAAGTAGATGATGAATTGGGTGTTATTACAGGTATGTCTTATAGCTCCATTGAAAAAGCAATGGCAGAAAACCCTGACGCAAAAGCAATTTTCTTATTAAATCCTACATATTATGGGTTTACTACAAATATCAGAGATATTGTTAATTTAGCACATAGACATGGGATGGCAGTATTAGTAGATGAAGCCCATGGCGCTCATTTGCCTTTTCATGATGAATTACCTATTCATGCTATGGGAGCAGGAGCTGATTTGGCTGTAACCAGTTTGCATAAAACAGGGGGGTCATTAACACAAAGCTCCGTATTATTTATAAGAGAAGGCATCGTAAATCCTAAAACTGTTCAGACAACTTTAAATTTACTTCAGACGACGTCAGCTTCATATTTATTATTAAGTAGTTTAGATTTAGCTAGAAAGAATCTTGTAATGAATGGAGAAGAAACCATCGATAAAGTACTAAAAATTGCCAGAAATGCTAGGTTAAAGCTTAAAGAATACGCTAACCTATATGTTTTTTCTGATGAGTTTAAAAACGGTGATACTGTTTTTGATTACGATGAAACAAAGTTTTGTATAAACGTTTCTAAGACAGGCTATACAGGATTTGAAGTATATGACATATTATTAGATAAGTATAATATTCAAGTGGAAATCGCAGATGCTAATAATATAATGGCAATATTAAGCATTGGCGATACACAAGAGAATATGGATAAATTGGTTGAAGCACTAATTGATATATCAACTCATCCAAAAGAAAAAACAGCTAAAAAACATAAGCTTATTGATCTAAATCCACATGTGGTTGTAACGCCAAGAGATGCGTTTTTTGCTCATAAAAAAGCAGTTAAGATACAAGATGCTGTAGGTGAAATTAGTGGTGAATCCATAATGGTTTACCCTCCTGGTATTCCAATTATAAGTCCAGGAGAAAAGATTACAAAAGAAATGTTAGAGTATATTGATTTTGTAAAAGAACAAAACTGTGTTATTACGGATTTAGCAGATCCGTCTATTGAATATATAAATATTTTAAGTTTATAGGAGGTTTTAATATGATTGATTTATGGTATACAGAATCACATACGGAAAATGTGAGATTTTCAATTAAAATTAATAAACATTTTCATAGCGAAACATCAGAATTTCAAAAAATAGATTTTTTTGAATCTACAGAGTTTGGTACATTTTTTACACTAGACGGATTAATGATGGTAAATGAAAAAGATGAATTCGTTTATCATGATATGATTTCACATGTGCCATTGGCTGTTAATCCATCTGTTAAGAAAGTTCTTGTAATTGGTGGAGGAGATGGCGGAACAGCTAGAGAATTAACAAGATATGAATCTATTGAAAGAATAGATATGGTGGAAATTGATGAAGCTGTAGTAAGAGCTTGCCAAAAATATCTACCTTTAACTGCTTCAAAATTAGAAGACTCAAGAGTGAATTTGTATTTTGAAGATGGTGTAGCATTTGTTAAAGATAAAAAAGATGAATATGATCTTATTCTTGTAGATTCTACTGATCCAATTGGACCAGGAGAAGGATTATTTACAAGAGCTTTCTACCAAGATTGTTTCGATGCATTAACTAAAGATGGCATTCTTGTTAATCAACATGAAAGTCCATATTATCAAAGAGATGCAATTGCAATGAAAAAAGCACATAGTAAATTAAAAGAGATTTTTCCAATAAGCAAAGTATATCAATTCCATATGCCAACTTATCCATCAGGGCATTGGTTGTTTGGTTTTGCATCAAAATCATTTGACCCAATAAAAGACATTAAAAAAGATGAATGGAATAAATTCGGATTAAAAACAAAATATTACAATACAGATTTACATGTTGGTTGTTTTGCACTTCCTACTTATGTTAAGGAGATGTTAGACAAAAATGAATAAAAATATATTTACTTTTATAAGTTGTGACTCTAATTATGATGAGGCAGATGTGGTTTTATTTGGGGCACCTTATGATGGTACTACTTCTTTTAGGCCAGGAACGAGATTTGGTCCTGACACTATAAGAAAAGATTCAGATGGATTAGAAACATATAGCCCTTATTTTGATAAAGATTTAGCTGATTATAATGTAATGGATGCAGGTGACGTACAAATATCATTAGGCAATACTCAAAAAGTATTAGATGAAATTTATCACTTTACAAAAAACATCGTTAATGACAACAAGGTGCCATTTATGATTGGTGGAGAACACTTAGTAACACTTCCATCTTTTAAAGCTGTATATGAGAAATACAATGATATTAAAGTGATTCATTTAGACGCCCATACAGACTTAAGAGATGAGTTGTTTGATGAAAAATTGTCTCATGCAACAGTTATTCGTAGAATATGGGATCTAATCGGAGATGGTAAGATATATCAATATGGAATACGATCAGGTGAAAAATATGAGTTTGATTGGGCGAAAGACCATACGTATTTAACACCATTTACTTGTAGACCGTTATTAGAGGACTTAGAGAAGTTTGGTGATACACCAATATACTTAACCATTGATTTAGATGTATTGGACCCTTCTGTATTTCCTGGAACAGGAACACCAGAGCCAGGTGGCATTAATTTTCATGAAATATTAGATATTATTAAAGGGATTTCATCATTAAATATAGTTGGTTTAGATGTTGTTGAATTATCCCCACATTATGACGCAAGTGGTGTATCTACTGCAGTAGCTTGTAAAATAATAAGAGAATTGCTAATTGGAATACTTAGTAATCAATAAGTTAGAAAAACACAGGTAACCCATACCTGTGTTTTTTGTACAAATAACATATTCCTTCTAGTTCTCAAAAAGACACAGGCTTCATTAAAATCAGGATGTTCAAATTCTTGGGAGCAATTTGGAAATTATACTTTCTATGCTTCTCACTCCGTAAGAGTCACAAGCTTTGTTGAAAGCATGATTTTTAAATCCTTGCAAGTAAGTTTGAAAATCATGCTTTCAAAATAATAAAATTATTATTAGGTGCTAAGAATATAATAATTATAAAGTTTCTTTTGGAGGTTTATTAGATGAATCAAAGATATGTAATCATTGGAGCAGGAATTGCTGGTATGTCAGCAGCTGTTAAAATTAGAGATTTAGTGCCATCTGCAGAAATAGTATTGATAAGCGAAGAAGAATATTATCCATATTATAGAATAAAGTTATCAAAAACCCTTTTGTCTTCTATAAAGGAAGAAGACTATTTAATAAAAGAAAAAAAATGGTATGCTGAAAAAAATATAAAAATCTATAAAGGTTATCAAGTCAAATCAATAGATTTTGCAAATCAAATAGTCAAATTTAAAAATTGTGAAATTAGTTATAATAAAATACTAATTGCAACTGGTGGAAAAGAAAAAAAACCAAAGATAGAAGGCATTAACAAAGATAATATTTATGGTCTTAGAACCATTAAAGATAAACATAGCATTTCTAAAGCAAGTCGTGACGCCCATAATATTTTAATTATAGGCGGTGGTATTCAGGGGTTAGAAGTGGCCTATGAGTTTGTTAAACAAGGAAAAAAAGTTATAGTCTTAGAAATAGCTAATAGATTATTGCCAAGACAATTAGATGAGGAAACATCTCAAAACTTTAAGGAATTGGTTAAAAGTAATGGGGTAAAAATATGTCTTAATACGGAAATAAAGGCTATTAAAGGTAAGAGCAAAATAGAAAGCATTATAACTGCTGCGGGAGAGGAATATCCCATTGATCTTGCAGTTTATTCTATTGGAATTTCACCTAATATTGAACTATGTAGGGGTAGTGATATTAATATTAATAAAGGCATTATTGTCAATAAATATATGGAAACCAATATTAAGAATGTCTATGCTGCAGGAGATGTTTGTGAATATAAGGGGAATTTATTTGGCATGTGGAATATAGCAAAAGAACAGGGTGAAATTGCAGGAGAAAACATGGTAGGTAATAAAGTAGAGTTCAAAGATTATGAGTATCCAACCCTTTTATCTGCTTTTAATACAAAATTATGTAGTATAGGCAGTCTAAATGATATGATAGCGTACAATACTATAAAATCTGGAAAAATAGAAAACAACGATTACAAAAATTTAATTTATGATAATGATAGGTTGGTTGGTGCAATTTTAATAGGAAATATAAAAGATATGAACCTGTTAAAAAGTAAAATAAATGAGTTGAAATTCCCGATATATAATTAAAATATCAAAGTATGATTGTAATTATTCAGACATATATATACTTAAATTTAACGGTAGAATTAAAGTAGAATATAAAGGTAAAAAAAATTAAAAAAATTTATAAATAATTAGAGCAAACATATTGACATTATTCATAAAATGAATAAAATATAAATTATGAATATCAATATGAGAGGAGCAACACTTGTGGCGGCTATAAAAGAAACTCAGCCAGATAAGTTAGAAAAAATTAAAAGGTTTGAAAAAGAAAAGAAAGCAATGCAAAAAAAACAGGAGGGAGCTACTAGTCGTAATATTGCGAAGACAGCTGCAAAAAATGGTTCCAAGCAAAAAAGGAACAACAAAAATTGGACAAAAGTCTATGAAGACGATTTGGTTGATGAGTATGATTTAGATTATAATATGTAATATATTGTTTATATATATTAAAAAGACATCTGTATAACAGATGTCTTTTTTAGTACCATTTATTTATTATCATTTTCAAAGCTTCCACAATCAGTTGCTTCTACAGTTTGTGCATTATTATGATGTTGTACGACCATAATATTGTCTAAACTACAGTATTGTTGGTCTTTTGCATGATATTTACAGGTTGTAACTTCACAGCCAATGCTTTTGTTAATATTCATATTAAATCACCTCCAATAATAGTATTTACAAGTGCACGATATTAATTCAAAAAAACAATACCAAATTAAATTCTCAATTATTCGAATTGCAAATACACATAATTATATTGTGTAATAACAATTAAAACTTAATAATTTTTATGATATATTTATAGTTACTAGAAGTTTTAAAAATAAAACTAGAGGAGGATTATATGGAAAAACAAAATGTGATTTCTCTAATTGTTGATAACATTGAGAAGGTTATTATTGGAAAGCGAAAAGTAATAGAAAGAGTTGTAATTTCATTAATTTGCGAAGGACATGTCCTTATAGAAGATGTGCCTGGTGTTGGAAAAACAACCTTAATTTCTGCATTATCAAAATCAATTTCAGCAAGTTACAATAGAATACAATTTACTCCTGATGTTATGCCTTCGGACATAACAGGTTTTTCAATGTATAATCCCAAATCCCAAGAATTTGAATATAAAAGTGGTTCTATTATGAGTAATATTATATTAGCGGATGAAATAAATAGAACTCCTCCAAAAACCCAGTCAAGTTTATTAGAAGCAATGGAAGAAGGTCAGGTTACTATTGACGGCAATACATATAAGTTGCCTAGACCTTTTTCTGTCTTTGCAACACAGAATCCAATCGAATATTTAGGGACTTATCCTTTGCCTGAAGCTCAGTTAGATAGATTTATAATGAAAGTTTCTGTAGGATATCCTGATCAAAAGGAAGAGGAGTTTATATTAAGGACATATAATTTAGAAAGTCCTTTAGCTCAATTAAAGGGAGTGGCAACTAAAGAGGATATTGTTGAAATGCAACAGGAAATAAAATTGATTTATATTAGTGACGAAATAAGAAGATATATCGTTCAACTCGTTTCAAAAACAAGAAAAGAGCAAGATGTTGTACTGGGGGCTAGTCCTAGAGGGTCATTGTTTTTAATGAGTGCATCAAAGGCTTGGGCCTATTATAAAGGTCGTCATTTTGTTACCCCTGATGATGTTCAGGAGCTATACTTACCTGTAATAGCTCACAGAATTACTTTAAGGCAAGAAGCCAAGTTAAAAGAAATTACCCCAGAGTACATACTAAGAAAAATACTAAGAGAAACTGAGGTGCCAACGGGGGTTAATAATGAAGAAAAATAGAATAACATATCTATGTTTATTAGGTTTCTTTTTATTAATGAGTATAATAAAACACAGTTATTTTTCGAATATAATACTATATACTTTATTGTTTTTGCCTATATTTTCATTGATACACATTATATTTACTTATTTTAACTTTAGGTTCAGCCATCAAGTAGATGAAAGAATTATTGTAAAGGGTGATTATATACAATACACCTGTGAAATCTATAATTCTAATAAAATACTTGTGTATTGCCCTATGAAAGTCAAATTTATAAATGAAAATCTCTTTTATAAAGAGGGTTCTAAAAGTCATTTTTTTACCTTATTTCCCGGGCAAGTTGAAAAAATTCAAATCCCCATAGAATGTAAATATAGAGGAAATTATAATATAGGCGTTAAATCTATTGTCATTATGGATTATTTTGGTCTTATTCATATAAAATATGATTTCATTGAGACCATTAAACTTCTAGTTTATCCAAACATAGAAAAGATAAGATACTACCCAATAAAACCTGTAATTTTTGAGAATTCCTTATCCCTACAAAAAAATCTTTTCCAAGACAAAACGAATATTTACGACGTTAAAGATTACAGTCTTGGAGATCCATTGAATCAGATACATTGGAAGTTAAGTGCAAAATACAATGAACTAAAAACAAAGCAGTATAGTAGTTCCTTGCAAAAAAAGACTTTTATTTTTTTAGACAATCAAAAGTTTGACAAGGATTCAGAAACTAATATTGTACTAGAAGATTTAATAATTGAGGCCCTAGTTTCAATTAGTGACTATCTTCTCAAACGACAGATACCCGTAGAATTATACTATCATGACAAAGATAATAATTTATTTGAAGGCATTAACTACAGTGATTGGGATACAATATATGAAGTTTTAGCAAAAGTTCAATTTTTGGCTAAAGCAGACATAGAAAGATTAATTAAAAATTTTTCTTTAGCCTCAAAATATTATAGTGATAACCATGGTGCTAATATTATATTTGCAAGCAATAGATTATCGGAAAGTATAATAGAACTTTTAAATGGTTTGAAGTTACAAGGATTTGAAATTACCCTTTTATTGGCAGTGAAGGAAGAAAAAATAGAAAATTCATTATTAGAAAAGATAGAAGATCTTAAAATTAAGATATTTACTTTAAAACAAGGAAAGACATTACAAACAATTATTGAAGGTGATTATTTTGTGTCTTGAGGAAAGAAAAAATAATAAAAAAAAAATATCATATGGCATTGTTAATTGGATATTAGCTCTTGCTATTATATTTCCTACAGTTTATGGATTTGTTCTTGCTTTTGGGTACTCATTAACCACTTCACAAGTATTATTTATATCCATTCTAGGTTTCTTAATTATAAATCTATTAGGTAAAAATTTTAAGGTTTTCATTATAGGCATTGTCTTATTAAGTATAATTTTGTTAATAAGCTATTATATAATAAATGATTTATTACAAGTGATAGATATAAATAAAAGACTTATAAAGTACTATCATGAGATATATATTTCTCTGAAAGGGTTGGAGTATATTAGTTTAGAAGTAGAAATTGCCATAACTTTTTTTGTCACCTTAGTGAATGGGTTTGTTATAAATAGGATATGGGTGAAAAGGAATGATTATATTAAGATCATAGTAATATATTTGACGTATTTCTTTTTATTGACACAAATTCGCTCATTTGGACTATATGGCAATAGAAATTTTTTGTTTTTTATATTTATTATGATAATCAATTATTATTTTTACTATCTTAAAAAATATGATTATAACACTTTGAATAAAAAATCAATTCAATATCTAGGTACAGCACTATTAGCAACTTCTTTATTAGTAATAACTGTTACTAATTTCTATAACTACTTACCTGATCCATTTTTTATATTTAAAGAAGTTATAGGTACTGGGATTGTAAAAGATGATGAAGATACGTTAAAAGATAAAAGTAGAACCCATTCAGAGTATGTAGCATTTGATAATAAGGAAGTTGATATTAATGAAATACCAGTGTTTTCTGGTCAGCAGATAGCTGTAGTAAAGGCAAAACATAAAGTATATCTAAGAGGTTCTGCCTTTGATACATTTGACGGAAGATATTGGATCAATACTTATGAAGAAAGCATAAAAAGCATTAATGAAGTAGGGAAAAATACCTTTGAGAATGATGAATTAAGTAATGTGTTTGAAAACATATTGGGATTGACGTTACTAAACATAGAGAAAGAAAAGGATATAGAGGCTACTTGGTTAATAAATGATTTTTTTTATGAAGATATTATTAGAGTCTCAAATAGTAGTATTCGTAGTAATACATTATTTGCACCATTAAACTTTAGGGAGATTAACTATCATAATCTATATAAATTTGATGATATGATCTTTACTAAAGATGAAATACTAATGAATAATAGAGTGATTAGAGAGAATTTTATTTATTATATAGATACATACATTCCCATATACAGCAATCTAGAAGAGCTATTAAGACAGAGTGAATTTGGATTGTATAAGCGTTATGAAGAGATTATTCCAGAATTCTTTCTTAATAAACAGGAAAATGTATATGGTATGTACACACAAGTGCCTAACAATCTTGATAAAAGAATTATAGGTCTCACAATGAATTTAATAGAAAATAAAGATAATAATTATGATAAAGCAAAGGCCATCGAAAGGTATTTAAAATCTAATTATGTATATACACAACAGCCATTAATAAATGATTACTATGATTTAAGCTATTTTTTATTTGAATCTAAAGAAGGCTTCTGTACTAGTTTTGCAACTGCTATGGTGGTAATGTTACGAAGTATTGGAATACCATCTAGAATTGTTAGTGGGTATGTGGCATCCACAATCCATGATTTGCAAAATCCTCAAGATAATCAAAAAATATTTGTGGTTAATGACAACAATGCTCATACCTGGGTTGAAGTTTATTTTGAAGGATTTGGGTGGGTGCCTTTTGAACCCACAAGTGGTTTTGAAATACAAGAGCTTAATGGTCCAATTACAGACATTGAAAAAGTAGAGTATAATATACCTGGTATTGATTTTAACTTTAAGATAAATTATTCAAGATTACTATTAGTAACAAGTATTATGCTTGTGGTCATATTAAGTATGATACATGTATACTTCTATAATAAGAGAAAGAAAAGATTGAATAATATAGAGTTAAATGAGATCTTTCAGGAGTATTATAAGATTATATATGAACTTATAAAATATATGGGTTATAAAAAGGAGCCACAACAGACCATCAATCAATTTGCAACAGAATATAACGAAAGGTTAAAAACAAAAAAGTTCTCATACGCATATATTAGCAATTTATATGAGGAAATCTATTATGGAAATAAAGTTGTAACAGAGGAGGAGTTAGAGAGTATAAAAATGTATTATAATGAATTGTCTAAAGATGCATGGCAATATGGGAATAAAGTGAAGTATTTTTGGTATTTATATTTAGGTAAAATCATCAGAATTAAGTGAGTGATATATTTAAGTTGTAAAGGCTATAATAGTTGATAATAGATAACTGGATTCTTAGTCTATAGATTAAAATGACTTCGTCACTCTCAAAAACACTTATTAACTTCTTGTCTAAAGTCATCTTTGTTCTTGCGCAACAAGCTTTTTCTAACTTAATCAGCTTTTTACCTATAAAGTAAAAAAGGGCTATCTCAACAAACAGAGATAGCCCTTCAAATTTAAAATATTAGATGTGCAATGGCTACTATAATTGGTAAAGTGATTAAAGTTCTTTGAATAAATATTATAATAAGATCTTTAAGGTTAATTGGTAATTTAGAACCAAGAAGTAAGCCGCCAACTTCTGACATATAAATAAGCTGTGTTACAGAAGTACAAGCAATTACGAATCTTGTAAGTTCACTTTCTATGCCGCTACCAATTAATGCTGGTAAAAACATATCTCCAAAACCAACTACAAATGTCATAGCTGCTTCACTTGCCTCAGGTACGCCTAGTAGATTTAGAATAGGAACAAAAGGGTAACCTAACCAAGTGAATATAGGTGTGAATTCTGTTATAATCAATGCAATTGTACCAAAGGCCATAACAATTGGCATTACGCCTAGCCACATATCTAACACGTTTTTTATACCACCAATGAAGAATGAAGAAATACTAGTGTTTTCATCGGCTTTTTGAGTTGCTTTTTTAATTCCCCAATTAAACATATTATAACCTGTTGGAATTTCTTCAGAGTTATTTGATGTAGACTCATCAATATAGGTATTGGCTTTTTTGGACAAAGGACGTATACGTGGAACAATTAATGCAGCTACAACGCCGGCAAAAGTAACAGTTAAGTAAAATGGAACGAAATAATTACCTAAACCAACGGTATTTATTACTACTAAACTGAAAGTTATAGATACTGCAGAAAAAGTAGTTGCAATAACTGCAGCTTCACGCTTTGTATAATGACCTTCTTCATATTGTTTGTTTGTTAAAAGAATTCCTAATGTACCATCACCTAACCAAGATGTAATACAGTCAATAGAAGAACGACCTGGGAGTTTAAAAAGTGGACGCATTACTTTAGTAAGAAGGGTTCCAAAGAACTCTAATAATCCAAAGTTTAATAGTAGTGGCAATAGTAATCCTGCAAAAAGGAATACTGAGAATAAAGTAGGAATTAATTCTTCTAATAGTAGGCCACCTGTATCTGCAGACCATACAAAACTTGGTCCAATTTCTAATAAAGTTAAAACTGCAAAAACCATCCCAAGGATTCTAAAAGTTAACCACATAGGGGATACACTAAATAAGTTGTTTAGGAACTTATTTTTTTGTATAATAGCTGGTTTAAAAAGAGTAGCTACAATACTTAGTAATACGGCAATAATAATAATAATAGTTGAAATCGCTGGTAAAGAGGCTTCAAAAGTATTTATTATGTACTTTGCTACAATAGCAATTGGAACAGTAATACCATCGTCATAAGGGATTGGTATCATAAATAAAAGTATACCAATTACTGATGGGATGATAAATTTTAGTAGACTTGTAAAGCTGTTTTTTTCTGGTGTTTGATTCTGAGGATTGTTAAAATCAATTTTCTTTTCTTCCATACTCATATCCAAGAACTCCTTTTAAATTATATTTTTATAAAATTACATTATAAACTTATTTTAATACATCTAGGCCTAATATGCAATGCAAAAGTAACAGTCAGATTATTGGTGAAATGTTGGTTAAATTGCAATATTTGCAATCAAATAAAAAAGAGTTATACCGTAGTAGAATATCAAGTGTTATCTTTAACAAAAAAACTTTCTAATACATTTAAATAAATATAAGAAGTTAAAAAAACTAAACACAAAAGACAAAATATGGTATGATATTCATAAGTCAAATAAAGGGGTGTGATGTAAAATGGCATGGTGTCCAGAATGTAAAACTGAGTATGAAGATGGTGTTTTAAAATGTTTTGATTGCGAAAAAGAATTGGTTGAAGATTTACAAGATGATTCATTGTATTGGATGGATTTAGTAGAGAGTAAAAAAGAAGAAGAAATAAATGAATTAAAAGCTTTTTTAGAATATAGTAAAATAGAAGATATCAATGTTATTGAAGATGAAGATCAGTTTATCCTTCAAGTTAAAAAGGATAGATTTGATGATGCAAGAAAATACGTAAATGTATATTTATATAATAAAAAGTTAGAAGATAAAGAAGAAGAGGAAGTTGAAGAGAAAATCCAACAACCTAAAAAGTTAGTTTATGAAGATAAGAATAAAAAAGTTGAAGATCTGAAGTCATCTGCTTTCGCTTTTATAACAGTAGGTATCTTAGGAATGATATTTGTGGGATTGGTCATGTTAGATTATATTTCTTTAAATATGGATCCAACATACAAAAATATTTTCTTTGCTTTCTTTTTCTTAGTAATGTGTGTATTTATAGGCGTAGGCATTATGTCGTATGTAAAAGTAAAAGAAGCTAAAAAAACTGCATTAGATTTTCAGAGTGAAGTAGAGGCCATTAAAAGTTGGATTTTATCCAATATAAGTTTTGCCCAAATGGAAGAAAGCATAGAAGATGAGTCGTCAGATGAAGAATTAAAATATTTTAATAGAGCAGAATATATAAAAGAACGTATAAACAGCCAATTTAATGATTTGGATGAGACTATTGTAGATGGTATCGTAGATGATTTATACGATGAGATTTTTGATAGAAATAATTAAAATGATTATTATAAATTAAGAATCTCAAAATGCCATTGAGATTCTTAATTTATTAAAATAAATGCTACCCTTTGATTAAGTCAATAAAAGCTTTTGCTGCTTGAGAGAGAGGGATTTGATCACTATAGGATAACCCAATATGCCTTTTAGGGACATCTTCTTTTACTTTTATTGTGAATAATTCGTTAGATTCAGGTGGTAAACAATAGTCCGGGATAAAAGCGATGCCTAAGCCAATCTTTGCTAAATCTATTAATAAATCGTTACTACTGATTTCTATTTCTGGTATTAAATCTAATCCATATTGTTGAAAAAGATTGTGTAAATATTCACTAGTAGTACTATTCTTATCTAACATTAGTAAAGGATATTTTTGAAGTTCTGCTAATGTTAATAAAGAATCTTTAAGTTTTAGATATTTAGACCCTCCGATAAATACATCATAGAATTCCTTTAACATTATGGTTTTCGTGTTATCCTGAAGTCTACGATTTGGAAAATTGGTAACAATAAAGTCAACACTACCATTTTCAAGTAAAGAAACACATTCTATAGAAGTACTATTGGTAACTTTAATATGTACATTAGGGTATTTTTTATGAAACTCATTTAGAAATGGGACTAATAAATAACGACATATTGTATCACTTGCACCAATTCTTAATTGACCACCATTTAATGTATGGGTTTCCATTAGATGATTTTCACCGCGCATAATTAGGTTAATGGCAGGTTCTATATGCTTAAAGAGCATATTGCCTTCAGGTGTTAATTGTACCTTTTTGGTGCTTCTTATAAATAAATGTTGGTTAAGCTTTTTTTCCAAAGTTTTAATAGATTGACTTACTGCAGATTGTGATATATATAACTCTTTAGAAGCTTCAGAAAAGCTTAATGTTCTAGCTACAAAATAAAACACTTTATATAGTTCATAATTAATATCCATCATTAGCACTCCTTATAATTGGTATTAATATTATTAATTTTATTTCTTAATTCTAACATGGTAATATAAAAATGTAAACTAAAAGATCGATATAATATATGATATTTCAAATTTATTAAGTAAAAAAAGACGGAGGACTGTCAAATGCAAGTAAAAAGAGTATATGTTGAGAAGAAAAAGGACTATCAAATCTTATCTTTAGAACTTTTTCATCAAGTTAAAGAATATTTAGAAATTAAAAGTGTTGAATCTATAAGAGTTTTAACATGTTACGATATAGAGAATATCTCAGAGGATACTTATAATAAAGCATTGGTAACAGTTTTTTCTGAACCACCACTTGACTATGTTTATGAAGAGTTTTTTCAAATAGGTGATGATGAAGTAGCTTTTGGTGTAGAGTTCTTACCTGGACAATTTGATCAAAGAGCAGATTCAGCTGTTCAATGTATGAAATTATTAAATGAAAATGAAGAACCCATAATCAGAAGTTCAATGATCTATGTTATAAAAGGACAAGTTTCTAAAGAAGAAATTGAAAAGATTAAAAATTACTGTATCAACCCAGTAGATTCAAGAGAAGCTTCATTAGAAAAACCCACATCATTGGTTCAAAATTTTGTTGAGCCTGATGCTGTAGAAATTATTGATGGTTTTATATTAAAGGAAAAAAAAGAAATTGATGCATTGTATAAGTCTCTTAATTTAGCAATGACTTATGATGATTTTGAGCATATATACAATTATTATAAAAATACTGAAAAAAGAAATCCTTCAATCACTGAAATTAGGGTATTAGATACTTATTGGTCCGATCATTGTAGACATACAACTTTTTTAACAGAATTAAAGAATGTAACTTTTGAAGATGGTTTTTACAATGCACCTATTAGAGAAACTTATGAAAGTTATTTGAAAGCTAGAAAAACAGTATATAAAGATAGAGCTGAAAAAGACATCTCCTTAATGGATATGGCTTTAATGGCTATGCGTGAATTAAGATTGGCAGGAAAACTTGAAGATTTAGAAGAATCAGATGAAATTAATGCATGTAGTATCATTGTACCTGTAGAAATTGATGGAAAAACTGAAGAATGGCTAGTGATGTTTAAAAATGAGACACACAATCACCCTACAGAAATAGAACCATTTGGTGGGGCAGCTACTTGTTTAGGTGGTGCCATAAGGGATCCTTTGTCAGGACGTTCTTATGTATACCAAGCAATGCGTGTTACTGGAGCGGCAGATCCTACTGTAGACATTAAAGAGACTTTAAGTGGTAAATTACCACAAAGAAAAATCACGACAGAAGCAGCAGAAGGATATAGCTCATATGGTAATCAAATTGGGTTAGCGACAGGTCTTGTTTCTGAAGTATATCACCCCAACTATGTGGCTAAAAGAATGGAAATTGGAGCAGTCATAGCAGCAGCACCAAGAAAAAATGTTATTAGAGGAAAAGCAGAGCCAGGAGATATGATCATCTTACTTGGTGGAAGAACGGGAAGAGACGGTTGTGGTGGCGCAACAGGTTCATCTAAAGTGCACACAGAAGAATCAATACTCGCTTGTGGTGCTGAAGTTCAAAAAGGGAATGCACCAACAGAGCGAAAAATTCAAAGATTATTTAGAAAAGAAGAAGTAAGTCAACTCATTAAAAAATGTAATGACTTTGGTGCTGGTGGTGTTGCTGTTGCCATTGGTGAATTAGCAGATGGTTTAAATATTAATTTAGATTTAGTACCTAAAAAATACGAAGGATTAGATGGCACAGAATTGGCTATATCTGAATCACAAGAGCGTATGGCAGTTGTTGTAGATAGAGAGAATGCTGAGCAATTTATTGCCTTTGCGGAAAAAGAGAACTTAGAGGCAAAAGTAGTGGCTCAAGTAACAGAAGAGCCAAGATTGGTAATGACATGGAAAAATAAAATAATTGTTAATTTAAGTAGAGCTTTTTTAGATACCAATGGTGCCCATCAAGAAGCAGAAGTGGAAGTACTATTACCATCTGAAAAAGAAAATTACTTTGCAAGTAAAGACATTAACAATGTTAGAGAAGAATGGTTAAAGACTGTTAGCGATTTAAACGTTTGCTCACAAAAAGGAATGGTTGAGCATTTTGACAGTTCTATTGGTGCTGGATCTGTTTTAATGCCTTTTGGAGGAAAATATCAGAGAACGCCAGTTCAAGCTATGGTAGCAAAAGTACCTGTATTAAACGGGGAAACCACAACAGCAACCATGATGAGTTATGGATTTGATCCTGCACTTAGTTCTTGGAGTCCATACCATGGCGCAATGTACGCTGTAATAGATTCAGTTGCTAAAATCGTTGCAACAGGTGGAGATTATAAAAATATTAGATTTACTTTCCAAGAGTATTTCAAACGCCTCAATAACGATCCAAAAAGATGGGGAGAACCATTTAGTGCATTACTTGGTGCATACAAAGCACAAAAAGCATTTGAATTGCCATCTATTGGTGGAAAAGACAGTATGTCAGGATCATTTAATGATATAGATGTACCACCGACATTGGTTTCTTTTGCAGTAACAACAACCCATATCGATAATATAATAACACCAGAATTAAAGGAAGCGGATCATAAATTAATAAAAGTAACATTAATTAAAGACAACTATGATTTACCAGACTTTGAAGAACTTAAAAAGAATTATGATGAAATCGTTAAATTAACTGCAGGTGGAAAAGTTTACGCTGCTTATGCTCTAGGATATGGTGGTATCTGTGAAGCAATTAGTAAAATGGCTTTTGGTAATGAAATTGGTGTTACACTTAACGAGGCAATTGCAGGGAATAGATTATTTGAAGCAGATTACGGTTCAATTATTCTAGAAATAGATGAAACAACATTAGAATTATTAAATGAAGTATCTTATGAAGTCATTGGAACAACTATTAATGAAAAAGTAATTCAGTACAATGATATGATTATTCCATTAGATGATGTGTTAAATAAATGGGTAGAAACACTTGAAGAAGTTTTCCCAACAAAATCATCAGATAATAAAGAAATATTAGATACACCTGTATATGAGGAAAAGAGAGTAAACATTGGCAATCCTGAAAAAGGGAAGCCACAAGTATTTGTGCCTGTATTCCCAGGAACCAACTGTGAATATGACACCTTAAGAGCTTTTGAAAAAGCAGGGGCAAATGTTAAAACCGTCGTATTTAAAAACTTAAACCCAAGTGACATTAGAGAGTCAATTGAAACATTTACTAATAGCATAAATGAAAGTCAAATATTAATGATACCTGGTGGCTTTAGTGCTGGGGATGAGCCTGAAGGATCAGGAAAATTCATTGCAACGGTTTTTAGAAATGAAAAAGTAAAAGAAGCGGTTATGACTTTATTAAATAAAAGAGATGGTTTAGGACTAGGAATTTGTAATGGATTCCAAGCATTAATAAAATTAGGTTTAGTTCCATATGGTGACATTAGAGATCAAAAAGATGATTCACCAACATTGACTATGAATACAATTGGTAGACATATATCATTAATGGCCAATACTAAAATTGTGTCTAATAAATCGCCATGGTTTAGCAATTGTAAAGTAGGAGATATTCATACAATTCCATTATCACATGGTGAAGGAAGATTTGTTGCTAGTAAAGAGTGGATTGATCAATTATTTAAAAATGGTCAAGTAGCAACACAATATGTTGATTTTGATGGAAAGCCAACAATGAATGAAACGTTTAACCCAAATGGTTCATACTATGCAATAGAAGGTATAACAAGTCCAGATGGTAGAATATTAGGTAAAATGGGACACTCAGAAAGAATTGGAACAGGCGTAGCAAAAAATATAATAGGCAACCAAGATCAAAAGATATTTAAATCTGGTGTAGAATATTTTCTGTAAATAGTATACAATAGAATATGAACAATTAAAAAAGACACTCAATTAAAAAGAGTGTCTTTTTTAATCCAATTAATTTTATGGTTTGTTTTGAAAATAAAATTAATAACGATGATTGTAGGAGAAAATATTAAAGTGCAATAAAATTAATAGGATTATTCTAGGGGGGGCTTATGAAAAAGAGATTATTATTGATGATTTTTGTAATACTTATTTTATCAAGTTGTTATGGCAGGGGAAATAATAATATTCAATATAGAGGTCGTACTTATGGGTTAGAGAAAGTGACTAATAATTCGTATGTATTTAAAAGTAGCTCGGGAGGAGGGGCTATTACAATTAATACTTTTGATAGATCTTCTTCAATGAAACGGTATGATGTATATATAGGAAGTAATGTATACATTCTAAATGGTGATACAAATAGAATTAATGTCATATACCCGAATGGTCAAAAAACTTTTGCTATGAGAAATGGTGGTGCTGGTAAGCTTGTTGAGGGTTACCCTTGGCCAATAGATTTTATGCATTTAATTATTAGTTTTGAAGAAATGATAAATAGGCCAAAAACAAATAATGAACATTTTTTTTATGGTATTATTTTTATAGGAATAGGGATTTATTCTTATAAAAATCCTGAATTAGGTTGGTATCTAAAGCATGGATGGAAATACAGGAATGCAGAACCAAGTGATTTTTATATTGCTGGTATTAAAGTTTTATGTGTTATTTTAGTGCTTATAGGTTTGTTTTTATTTATTAATGGCTTAGGCATTATTTAGATTTTTTGATGAATCAGTTGTGAAAGTTGGGGTTATTCTTAAGGGGTAACTTATGCTAACCCAGTAGCAGGATTTCAGTGGAATTTCGGCTGGATATATAAAAATGCAGAACCAAGTGATTTGTATATAGAAGTTACTAAATATAGTGGAGTTGCTGTAATAATAATAGGTATTAATATTTATAGCAGGGATTTTATAAGGTTGTGTAAAGAAATTTTACACTAACGTAAAAATAATGGGGGATTATAAATGAAAAAGCTATTGATTTGGGCAATGTATGCATATCCAGAATTTGGATGGGAATTAAACCATGGATGGAAATATAGGAATGCAGAACCTAGTGACTTTTATATTGAATCCACTAAATTTTTTGGTGTTTTAACAATGATTGTTTCTACAATACTTATCATCATAGGTCTGTTTTAATAATTAGATTCATTTACATTATAATTAAAATGATAGTTTGAGGTGCTTATGAAAAAAATAGTTATTTATCTAATATTATTAACAATTTTAATTTCGGGATGTTCTAAAAGGATTCGATCTTTTGAATACAGGGGCGTTAATTATAGGTATGAGGAAAAGCTTCATGACGGTACATTGGTATATACGGCGGAAAATGAGAACAAATCACCTATTACCATTAAGCCTGGCCATAATGAGAATTATGACCGAATGTATGAAATTCAGATTGAGAATGAAGAGTACACTGTTACTAAAAGAATAAGTGGAAAAATAGATATTAAATATCCAAATGGTCAAGAAGGTTATTATCATAGAACTGAAAAGGGGATACAAAGGCAAGGTGTTACAGGGTATGAAACGCCTGATACAATAGTTAGGTTTGTAGTGAAAGATCAAGAAAAATCAAGAAGAAGTATTATTAAAATTAACTGGCAATTCCTTTTTTATGGATTAATTACAACAGGGGTTGGGTATATAGCTTATGTTTGTCCAGAAATTTTTTGGTATTTAAATAGTGGATGGAAATACAAAAATGCAGAACCAAGTGACTTCTATAAAACATTAACGAGCACTTGTGGCATTTTAGGTATGGTTGTTGGAGGATTAATGTTTATAATAAGTTTTTTTACATAAATATTGTGGCGCTAAGTTAAATGAATGATACTAGAGGTAAGAAAGAGGTAGGGTGTTATATGAAAAATTTAAAAGTATGTCCAAAATGCAATGGTATAGATATAATCAGAATTCCAGGGAAAGCAGGAGCCTATGGAACAGGCAATAATATTATGACAGGATCAACGATATTTAGTGCAGTAAAGGTAACAAGATATTTATGTTGCGACTGTGGGTATACAGAAGAGTGGATTGATAATAAGGAAGATATAAATAAGCTAAGGAAGAGTTTTTAGAATAACCAATAAAATAAAAAAGAATTTCTATCTTGACTAAAGCATATTATTAGGATTATAATAATATTAAATAAATTAAGTCATAGTAAATAATAATAATAAAAGACAATGGAGTCTTTTTCAGTTTGTTAACTGAAAAGGGCTCTTTTTTGCTTTCTTTTTATAGAATGGTGTTGATCACATGTATACAGTAGGTATTTTAACAGCAAGTGATAGTGGGTTTAAAGGAATAAGAGAAGATCTAAGTGGATGTTTAATTAAAGAGTTTATGGCTCAAAGAAACTATGAAATTCAATATTATAAAGTATTGCCTGATGAGATAGAAGGGCTAAAAGACACAATGATATATCTTTGCGATACGCTAAAAGTAAATTTAATACTGACAACAGGTGGTACTGGATTTAGTAAAAGAGATGTGACCCCAGAAGCAACAAAAATGGTTATTGAAAAAGAAGCTATGGGAATTAGTGAAGCAATAAGATATTATGGCCTTTTAAAAACCTCTAGAGCGATGTTATCAAGAGGGGTATCTGGTATAAGAAAAAACACATTAATAGTTAATCTACCTGGTAGTCATAAGGCTGTTAGAGAATCATTAGATGCCATAATGGACGGATTACACCACGGTTTAGAAATACTAAATGGAGATGTAAAAGAGTGTGGACAAAATAAGTAGGTGATTACTATGAAAGACAGTTATGGAAGAGAAATCAATTATTTAAGAGTTTCAATAACAAATCGGTGCAATTTGAAATGTCGGTATTGTGTACCAGAAGGAGAAATATTTCAAGAAAAAGAAAGCAATCTATTAACCTTAGATGAAATGTACTGTATTATAAAAGCTTTTACAAAAGTAGGTATCAATAAAGTTAGAATAACAGGTGGAGAACCTTTAATAAGACCAGGAATTATAGAATTTGTAGAAAAGATATCTAAACTAGAAGGCATAAAAGATTTAGCAATGACAACCAATGGTATTCTTCTTAAGAAATATGCAAAAGACCTAAAAGAAACAGGATTAAGTAGATTAAATATTAGTTTAGATACTTTAAATGCTCAGGATTATACTTCTATAACAGGAGGGGGTCAACTAGAGAAGGTATTGGATGGGATTAAGGAAGCAAGGGCTGTGGGTTTAGGTCCTATTAAGATCAATACCGTTCTTATAAAAGGGTTTAATGATCATATGATAGAAGAATTTGTGGAATGGTCCATAAAAGAAAAAGTTGAACTAAGATTTATTGAGCTAATGCCAATTGGACATGGTATTTCATGGGCAAAGGAAAAGTTCATATCGGCAGAAACCGTATTAAAGACCGTACCAGACCTTAGAGAAATAAATTCTACAGATAAGTCCTCTCCAGCTCAATACTATGAATTATCCGATGGAAAAGGTAAAATAGGGTTAATAAAACCTGTATCTTGTAAATTCTGTAATCATTGCAATAGAATACGAGTAACCTCTCAAGGAGATATAAAATTTTGTTTGCTTAATAATGATAAGGTTAATATAAAAGACATACTTAGAAATTCTACAGAAATACGTAGAATAGAGGATATTATAGAATATTCAATTATGGAAAAACCAGAGTTTCACCAATTAGAAAACAATCAATATATGAAAACCAACATGTATAATATAGGAGGGTGATAATGATGACATTTACTCATTTTAACAAAGAGGGTAGAGCAAGGATGGTAGATGTAAGTGGAAAGGAAGATACAACAAGGGTTGCAATTGCTCAAGGTATTATTCAAATGAAACCGTCCACCATCCAAAGAATAAAAGATGGTTATATAAAGAAAGGTGATGTCCTTTCTGTTGCACAAATTGGGGGCGTAATGGGTGCAAAACAAACAGGACAATTAATCCCTATGTGTCACCCCCTCTTTCTTTCAGGAGTAGATTTATCTTTTGAATTAAAAGAAGAAGAAATTATTATTGAAGGAAAAGTTAAAACTGTTGGGAAAACAGGTGTTGAGATGGAAGCATTAACAGGGGTGTCTATTACAGCTTTAACTATTTATGATATGTGTAAATCAGTTGATAAAGATATGGTGATAAAAGAGGTTAAATTAATAAGTAAAACTGGCGGAAAATCAGGGGACTACATAAGGAAGTGATAAAATGAAGGAAAGAATAGGAAAAGTCATTTCTATTAATTATAGTGATAAGAAAGGCATTTTAAAAACACCCACTCATCAAGGCATCTTCAAAGAAAATTTTGGATTGCTAAATGATGCCCATGGGGGAGCACCTATTAGACAAGTAAGTTTACTCGCCAAAGAAAGTATTGAAAAAATGGAAAAAGAACTTGGTAAAAAATTGCCCCTTGGTAGTTTTGCAGAGAATCTAACCATAGAAGGAATAGAACTATTTACATTGCCCATTGGGACCAAAATGATCATTGGTGACACCATACAAGAGGTATCACAAATAGGAAAAAAATGTCATAGTGCTTGTGAAATAGGAAAACAAGTCGGTAAATGTATTATGCCCATAGAAGGTATATTTACGATTGTCAATAAAGGTGGTACGGTTAAAGTAGGTGATGTTATAACCATTGTAGAGGCATGAGAGTAGGTGATGATATGAATTCAGATATAGAAGGTGTTATTCTAGCAGCAGGTTTTTCTAGTCGTGCCAATGCTTTTAAAATGGCTCTTGATTTTGATGGGAAAAGCATCTTACAAAGAAATATTGAAGTGATGTATCCTTTTTGTAATCGGATCATTGTTGTAGGTGGTTATAAAGTTGAAATCATCAAAGAATTAATAAAAGATTATGATAAAGTAGAGTTGATATACAACGAAGAATACGAAAAAGGTATGTTCTCATCAGTAAAGGCTGGTATTGCCAAGGTAAAAAGTGCTAGGTTTCTTTTTACACCTGGAGATTACCCTTTATTATCCGAAAGAACATATAATTCTTTATTAGAGGTGGATGGAGAAGTTGTTATTCCTATTTATAAAGGACGAAAAGGTCATCCAATAGTCCTTCATAATAAATTGATTCCTTTAATACTAAAGGAACCAATGGATTCAAACTTAAAAGCCTTTATCCAAAATAGAGAAATTCAATTGGTAAAAGTAGAAGAAAAAGGAATCTTAATGGATGTTGATACAATAGAGGACTATGAAGCAGCTAAAGCCTATTTTGATAAGAACAATTGAGTTATTGACAAAGTACATCAAGATAAATTATAATGTGATTAAACAAATTTTACTTATACTAAAATATTTGGGGCAAAGAGGTCCTATACCAAAGAAAACCTTTGGCTATAGGATCTTTTTGTTTTTTAGACTTAATGTATTTAAGTATAGCAAAAGGATAATAAAAATTCATTATAAAATTTAGGAGGCGTAAGAATGGATAAGAAAATAAAATGGGTAATGAATTCTATTAAGGAAAGTAAAGAAGATAGTAATAATCAGTTGATGAATTCAGAGATAAGTGAGGAAGTTATAAACTATCATAAAAGTTTTGAAGAATATGAAGTAACGCCTTTAAGGGATTTAAAGCATTTATCTTCATACTTAGGGTTAGGTGGGATTCTTGTAAAAGATGAGTCTTATAGATTCGGTCTTAATGCTTTTAAAGTACTTGGAGCAGCATATGCTATGGGGAAAACCATTGCAAAAAGGTTGAGTAGATCCATTGATGAATTGCCTTTTTCAGTATTAAAGTTATCAGAAATCAAAGAGCAATTAGGAGATATAGCATTTGTTTCAACAACTGATGGGAATCACGGCAGAGGGGTTGCTTGGACAGCCAATCAACTTGGTGTTAAGGCAAGTATATTCATGCCCAAAGGATCAACACAAAATCGACTGAATCACATACTAGATTTAGGTGCTACAGCAGAAATAAAAGAATTTAACTATGATGACACAGTACGTTGGATGGTAGAAGAAGGAAAAACAAAAAATGTAGAAATCATTCAAGATACGGCATGGGAAGGTTATGAAGACGTACCACGTTGGATTATGCAAGGATATTCAACGGTGGCAAAAGAAATATTAGACCAGTTAGAAGGTAAAAATCCAACTCATATATTTTTACAGGCTGGTGTAGGGGCATTTGCAGCAGTAATGACATCTATTTTTGTTGAGGCATACAAAGAAAATACTCCTAAAATAGTTATATTAGAAGCTGACAAAGCAGATTGTTTTTATAGATCCATCTGTGAAAATAAGGTAACCCCTGTATCAGGTGATCTTAACACTATAATGGCAGGTCTTGCTTGTGGAGAACCCAATCCGTTGGCTTGGGAAATCCTAAGTGTTTATGGGGATATGTTTTTATCTGTACCAGATTGGGTAAGTGCAAGAGGGATGCGTATCCTAGGAAATCCTTTGGGATTAGATGAAAAAATTATATCAGGAGAATCAGGGGCTGTTGGTGTAGGTGTGTTAAGCCTTTTGAATATGGATGAGTATAAAGAATTAAAAGAAGCTCTTGAGATAGATGAGACTTCTGTAGTGTTGAATTTTAGTACTGAAGGAGATACAGATGCAAACACATACAGAGAAATTGTTTGGGACGGTAAATATCCTATGGAATAGAAAGAAGGGAATGATATGATGGATAGTAAAGTTCAAGAACTAATAAGCGTATGTCAAAAGCTCATCAAAATACCAAGTTATTCAGGTGAAGAAGGTGAGTTGGTAAAAGAATTAGTGGATATGTTTTATACATACGGTTTTGATGAAGTCGTTGTTGATGAGTATGGCAGTGTTGTTGGTAAAATTATTGGTAAAAAGCCAGGTGCGAAAGTACTGTTAGATGCCCACATAGACACAGTGGTTGTTCATGACCCAAGTAAGTGGCAATACAATCCCTTTGGAGGAGAACTCTCAGAGGGAAAAATTTTTGGTAGAGGAACATCTGATATGAAAGGCGCTCTTAGTGCTATGATAATGGCAGGTGTTTATTTTATAGAAGTTCTAGAAAAAGATTTTAAAGGTGAGATTTATATTGCCGGTGTGGTCCATGAGGAATGTTTTGAAGGGATTGCAGCAAGGAAAATAAGTGAAAGATTTAAACCAAATTATGTCATAATAGGTGAAGCATCTGAGTTAAATATCAAATGTGGTCAAAGAGGTAGGGCAGAAATAGTTGTTGAAACTTTTGGTAAACCGGCTCATTCTGCTAACCCTGAAAAAGGGGTGAATGCAGTTTATGGTGCATCCCAATTGATTAATGAAATTAGAGAAATCCCTTATACAACCCATGACATTTTAGGCAAAGGGATTCTAGAACTTACGGATATTATTTCATCACCATATCCAGGAGCCTCTGTAGTGCCTGATTATTGTAGAATTACCTATGATAGAAGATTATTAGTAGGAGAAACAAAAGAAGAGGTTATAGGGCCAATTAAAGAAATTATAGAGAAATATACCCATATTAATGGAAAAGTGCAATTTGCAGATGGAGAAGAGTTATGCCATACAGGTAATAAAATAAAAGGCACTCGTTTTTTCCCAGCTTGGTTATACGATGAAACTTCTGACTTTATACAACTGTCTCAAAAGGGATTAAAAGACATAGGGATACCTGCAACTATTACCCAATATTCATTTTGTACGAATGGTAGCCACTATGCAGGTGAAGCAGGTATAAAAACTTTAGGATTTGGTCCTTCAAAAGAAAATCTTGCTCATACCATTGATGAATATATTGAAATTGACCAATTAATAGGAGCATATAAAGGTTATATCAAGTTAATTGAGACTTTGACTTCACTTGTTTAAGGGAGGAGGATGTCATATGAAAACTAAAATTGAAAATGCCTACATTGTTGATGGAACTGGGATGCCAGGATACCTGGGAGAAATTACCATAGAGGACGAAAAAATAAAACTAATAAGCGATCATATTGATGGTATATACGATAGAATAATTGATGCAAATGGTTGTGTGGTTGCACCAGGGTTTATTGATACTCATAGTCACTCTGATTTGCAAATTTTGATTGACAATTATATAAGCCCTAAAATACATCAAGGGATAACAACGGAGATTTTAGGGCAAGATGGTATTTCTATGGCACCTTTACCAATTGAATATATTGAAGATTGGAGAAAAAATATTGCAGGATTAGATGGTGAAAGTGAGTCCATTAATTGGGAGTATAAAACAACCCAAGGTTACTTTCAAGAGCTAGAAAAAAAAGGTCTTATTACCAATGTGGCATATTTGGTACCCCATGGCAATATTCGTATGGAAGCTATTGGTTTAGTAGATAGAAAAGCTACAAAAAAAGAAATTCAATTGATGCAAGATATTTTACAAAGGGAAATGGATTCAGGTGCAATTGGATTCTCTAGTGGATTAATATATATTCCTTGTGCCTATGGAGATATTGAAGAACTTATTGAACTTAATAAAATTGTTGCCAAAAATGATGGCGTGTTTGTGGTTCACCAAAGAAGTGAGGCTAATACAATTTTAGATTCTATGGAAGAAATCATTGAAATTGGAAGACAATCTAGAGTTAAAATACATTTTTCACATTTTAAAATATGTGGTAAAAACAATTGGAATAAGATGGATAAAGTTCTAAAAATCATTGATGATGCAAAAAAAGAAGGGATATTTATATCTTTTGATCAATACCCTTATACTGCTGGAAGTACGATGTTAAGTGTGATTTTACCTCCTTGGGCCCATTCAGGTGGAACCAATAAGCTTTTAGGTAGATTAATAGACAATACAATAAGAAAACAATTAATAAAGGATATATTAGAAACCAATTGTGATTGGGATAATTTTGTAGAATTCGCAGGTTTAGATGGGATATATATTACCAGTGTAAAAACAGAGAAAAACAAATCTCTAATAGGTAAAAATCTTAAAGAAATTGGTCTTATAAAGAATAAAGATCCTCTTGAAGCTGCATTTGACTTATTGGTTGAAGAGGAAAATGGCGTTGGAATGATTGATTATTATGGTAGCGAAGAACATATTACTAAGTTATTAAAAAGACCAGAGCAAAATGTATGTACAGATGGATTGTTAGGTGGAAAACCTCATCCAAGAGCTTATGGGGCATTTCCTAGAGTGATTGGAAAATATGTAATGGAAGAAAAGGTATTAAGATTGGAAGATGCCATTTGCAAAATGACTTCAAAGCCTGCAGAAGTCTTTAAATTAGAAAAAAGAGGCAAGATTCTATCTGGCTATTACGCAGATTTGGTTATCTTTGAAAAATCTGAGTTTAGAGATATTGGAACCTATACAGAACCAGACCGATATCCAAAAGGGTTAAAACTTGTCATGGTAAATGGAAATATAGTTCTTGAAGGCAATACTGAATTTAGAGTAATATCTGGACATTGTATCAAAAAGCCAAAAAGATAGGGAATGAATTCTTTCAACAAATTAATATCTCCATAAAGAAAGGTATACTAATTTAGAAAGTGAGTTGGAAGAAGATGAAAGCTTTAATTAATGCAGATTTATTTGATTTTGAAACGTATAAAAAAAATCAGTATGTACTCTTTGATAAAGAGATTATTGACGTTGGTTCTATGGATAACTGTCCAAATGTAGATAGGGCATACGATTGTAAAGGCAGTATAGTTACGCCGGGATTGGTTTTAGGTCATTCTCACATATACTCTACTTTTGCTAGAGGTTGGATTACACGTATTACACCAAATAGCTTTGAGGAATTATTACAACAAATGTGGTGGAAATTAGACAGTGGATTGAATCACGATGCCATATTTTATAGTGGCTTAGTAAGTGGCATAGAGTTTATTAAAAATGGTATCACAACGGTTATTGATCATCATGCAAGTGGTAAGGATATTTTAGGAAGCTTAAACAAATTAAAAGAAAGCATATGTGATGAAATGGGACTAAGAGGTATTTTTTGTTTTGAAACCAGTGATCGGTTTAATATTTCAGAATGTATAGAAGAAAATATGTCTTTTAGTGAAAATAAAACAGATCAATATGCAGGTTTATTTGGTATGCATGCTTCTATGACTTTATCTAATCAAACATTAAAAAGAATAGCTAGTGACACAAAGAATCTCCCAATACACATCCATGTGGCAGAAAGTATAGAAGATCAAATTCATAGTTTAGAAAAATATAGAAAAAAAGTGATCTACAGATTAGAAGAGTATGATTTGTTAAGGAAAGAATCTATTTTATCTCATTGTATTCATTTAGATGAAAATGAGATGGATGTCCTTGCTAAAAAGGATATTGTAATCGCTTTAAACCCTACTTCAAATATGAATAATGGGGTTGGATTACCAAATTATAAACGAATGAAAGAAAAAGGGTTAACTTGTATCCTTGGAAACGACGGCTTAGGGTATAACTTTACACGGGAATTTCATAATTTTTTCTATTCAATGCACCATAGAGAGTTAAGTCCTTTGGCAATTTCTTTAGAAGATATAAAAATAATAATTCGAAATCAGTATACCTATGCAGAGAAAATATTAGGATGTTCACTAGGAAGATTTGAAAAAGGTTATAAAGCAGATTTTATGGCTATTCCATATATAGCACCAACAGAAATTACCAAAGAGAATATAATGGGGCATTTTTTCTACGGTGTGTGTGATAATTTTAGACCAAGAGACTTATGGTGTAATGGAATATTGAGAATGAAAGATTATGAAATAAAAACAGATCAAGAGGAAATATACGATTCGGCAAGAAAACTGTCTAAAAAGTTATGGGAGGAGGTTCTATAATGAGCCAAAAATTAAAAACAACCCTAGCAGGAATTACTTTAGAGAATCCACTAATGCCTGCATCAGGGCCATTGGTAGGAGATCATAAGAAAATGATAGCAATATCCCAATTCAAAGTAGGAGGTATGGTTACAAAAACCATATCTCAAGGAGCTGCAAAGGTACCAAGACCCTGTATATATGGTGGTAGAGATTTTATTATGAATGCAGAATTATGGTCTGAATTTGGACCTGATGCCTGGGTTAATGAATTTTTACCCCAAGTAAGGGAAGGTATTGAAATACCTTTATTTATAAGTGTTGGGTATACGAAAGAGGATATGGAAGTATTAATCCCTAAATTAGACCCCTTTGCAGATGCATTTGAAATATCTACCCACTATGTTGGTAAAGACTTAGAGGTTATTGCAGAAACAGTTAGAATGATTAGGTCAAAAACAGAGAAACCCTTTTTTATGAAAGTAAGCCCACATCTGCCAGACCCAGTTGCTTTTGCAAGGATGGTTTTAGACAATGGTGGTAATGGTGTTGTGGCCATTAATTCACTAGGACCTACAATGAAAATAGATTTAATGAAGAGAAAAGTCTTGGTTGGCAATGAAAAGGGGGAACTATGGTCATCAGGACCTGTTATAAAGCCTTTGGCATTAGCCTTAGTACATAGAATAAAAAAAGAAGTGCCTGAATGTACAGTTATTGGCGTTGGAGGTATTTCTACAGCTGAAGATGTTTTAGAGTTTTTACTAGCAGGAGCAGATGGTGTACAAATGCTATCTGCAGCAATGTTACAAGGCAAAGACCTATATAAAAAAATCATAAAAAATCTACCTAAAGCATTAGATAAATATGGTTTTAAATCCATACAAGAAGTCATCAGTACAAGATTAGAATCAAGAACTGTTGAATACAACCTTGTAAATTATCCTAATATTATAAAAGATAAGTGTATCCTATGTAAAAAATGTGAAAAGTTGTGTCCATATTTTGCTATTAAATATGTAGATGAGAACATATATATAGATAAGGATGAGTGTTTTGGTTGCGGTTTATGTGAATCTCAATGCCCTGTCAAAGCTATAGAAAATATTTTTTAATCTGACTAAACATTTTTTATTGACATTTAAATTTATTGATATTATAATAAATATATTATTATAAAAATAAATACAAAGATGTATTAAAAGTGTACCCGCTTTTTTAGGCAAAGGAGCCTTATTCTTAGAAGATGATTCTAAGAATAAGGCTCCTTTTTCTTTTTATAAAGCAAAAAGTTGTTTGAAAAGGGGCGTTATTCTTACAAAGTTAGAAAAACTTTGATGAGAAGGAACAAAGTGATCCTTAAAGATAAGGATAAATTAGCTTAAAGAAAGAGAGGAGAAAAAATGAAAAATTTCATAAGTACTCCTATAAAGAAAACAGATCATAGGGTAAAAACAGAAGGCAGTATTCAATACATAGCTGATATTAAATGGGAAAATATGTTGTTTGTTAAAACCTTAAGATCAACAAGAACAAGAGCTTATATCGAAAAGATTCACATACCCACAATGCCAGAAGGTTACTTTGTTATAGATTACAAAGATATCCCAGGTAAAAACATTTTAAAGGTAATTGTCAATGACAATCCAGTTTTAGCAGAAGATAAAGTGAATTATATTGGAGAGCCTATATTGTTAGTCGTAGGTCCCAAGAAAGATATGGTTTTGAAAATTGTTGAAAGTATTGTTGTTACATATGAAGATAGAATGCCTATTTTAAATATAGAGGATGCTTTAGATAATACTATAGAGCCCATTTATGAAACAGATAATTCCTTTGCAAAATACCAATATGAAAAGGGTGATTGTAATGACGTATTTCAAAAGGCCTATGAAATATTTGAAGAATCATTTGAAACAGGTTACCAAGAACATGCGTATATTGAACCACAAGGAATGGTTGCAGTGTATGCAGAAGATAAAATATCTGTGTATGGATCGATACAATGTCCTTACTATGTGAAAAATGCTGTAGTTCACGCCCTAGGATGTTCTGAGAACAAAGTTAGAATTGTACAATCCACAACAGGTGGTGGATTTGGTGGTAAAGAAGATTATCCTTCATTACTAGGATGCCATGTGGCTTTAGCCGCACTTAAAACAAAAAAAACAGTGCAACTTATAATGGACCGTAAAGAAGATATGGAAGTGACAACCAAAAGACATCCAGCTAAACTAACTTATAAAACGGCTTTAGATAAAGAAGGTAATATTTTAGGAATGGATATAGATATAAAACTTAATGGTGGTGCATATGCCGGGTTGTCAAGTGTTGTAATGCAACGTTCACTTATATGTGCAACAGGAGTTTATAATATACCTCATCTAAAAGTAAAAGGGAAGGCATTAGCAACGAATACAGTACCTACAGGGGCCTTTAGAGGATTTGGTGCACCACAGAGTTTTTTTGCAATAGAAATGCATATGGGTCATATTGCTAAAAAATTAGGATTAGACCCATTGGAATACAAGAAAAGATATATGGTTAAAACAGGAGATTCAACTTCTACAAGTGGTTTTTTTAGGGATACTATATTGCTACCAGAAATGCTTGAAGAGATAGAGAACCTATCCAATTATAGTGAAAAATATAGAACTTACAAAGAAGGAAAATGTATTACAAATAAAGGCATTGGTATTTCTTTGTTTTTACATGGTTGTGGATTTACAGGAAGTGGAGAAAGAGATCATATTAGAGCCACAGTGAAGTTAAAAAAATATTCTAATGGCATAGTAGAAATATTGGTATCTAATGTAGATATAGGTCAAGGGTTGCAAACCACTTTAAATAAAATTGTTTCAACGGTTTTAGAGGTACCCATAGATAAAGTTATATATGCAAATCCAGATACAGATAGAGTCCCTGATTCAGGACCAACTGTTGCATCCAGATCTCTTATGATCGTTGGCAAGTTATTAGAAAGAGCAGCAGAACATCTAAAAGAAATATGGGTTGATGGTAAAGAACAAGAGATTACTGAACATTATAAGCATACTGAATTTATTCCTTGGGATGAGAAGAAATTTACTGGAGATGCTTACCCTACTTATTCTTGGGGGGTAAATGTAGTTGAAGTTGAAGTGGATACCATAACAGGGCAAATACATTTGTCAGGGATATGGTCCGTATTTGATGTGGGAATAGCCATTGATGAAAGAATTATTCAAGGTCAAATAGAAGGTGGGATGCTTCAAGGTTTAGGCTATGGCTCATTAGAAGTTATGGCATCAAAAAAAGGTAGTATCCAACAAAAAACCATAACAGATTATATTATTCCCACAGCAAAAGACGTGGTGAGGATGGAAAATAGATTAATTAAAAATCCTTATAAAGAAGGGCCTTTTGGAGCTAAAGGAGCAGGTGAACTTACACTTATTGGCGGTGCACCAGCATTAATAGCAGCAATAGAGAATGCCGTTAATGGCCAATTCTATAAAACACCAGTAACCCCTGAGGATTTAATGGAGGTGTTAGAGGATGTATGACCTATTCAAATTAAGATTAAACGATGATGTAATAGATGTAAAAGCACATCCTTCTAAAAGATTGTTAGACGTGTTAAGAGATGACTTAGGAATAACCAGTTGTAAGGAAGGGTGTGGAGAAGGAGAATGTGGTGCTTGTGCAGTTTTAATAGATGGTAATCTTATTAATTCTTGTTTGGTACCTATAGGTTCTATAAAAGACACACAGATTTATACAGTTGAAGGGTATAAAAAGACAAAAAGATTTGAGATGTTAAATGAATGTTTTGCAGAAGCAGGAGCTGTTCAATGTGGCTTTTGTATACCAGGAATGATAATGGCAGCAGAAGGTTTATTATCAAAAAAGCCTAACCCAAGTGAAGAAGAGGTTAGAGAAGCAATATCAGGTAATTTATGTAGGTGTACAGGTTATAACATGATTGTTGATGCCATATTGTTGGCAGCTGAAAAAGGGGGATATCTATGGTAAAAGTGTATTATCCTAACACCCTTGAAGAGGCCATTTGTATTAAAGACAAGAGCAAATCTATTCTTATTGCAGGTGGGACAGATATTATGGTTAAAAAGAAAAATGCTTCAGGTTTGCTGCCAAAATTTGAAAAGTCTATTGAATTCATAGGTCACATAAAAGAATTACAATACATTACTGAAGAAAAAAACAATCTTATTATAGGGGCAGCCTGTACATATGCTCAAATTATTGAGGACCCAAGGGTGCCAGAAATATTAAAAAAAGCCATAAAAGAAATTGCTTCTCCAGCAATACGAAATATAGGAACACTCGTTGGTAACATTGTTAATGCCTCACCAGCAGGGGATACATTACCTGTATTATACAATTTTAATGCAAGTATAAATATTGTAGGAAAAGAGACATCTAGGGATATACCTATAATGGACTTTATAGTAGGGCCAGGTAGAACCCTTTTGAAAGAGGAAGAATTGGTTAAATCAGTAGAGATACCTCTTAAAGACTTTTCTTATACTTATTACAAAAAAGTTGGGGCTAGAAAAGCAGATGCTATATCCAAATTATCTTTTGTAGGCCTTGCCAATATTAAAAACAAAACAATCTCTGATATAAGGATTGCCTTCGGAGCAGTGGGGCCAACGGTAATCAGATGTGAAGAGGCAGAAAGAAGACTTATAGGCAAGAAGATTGATGAAGATCTATTTGATGTGGTAAAGGATATTTATAGGAGTAGTATCAAACCTATAGACGATCAGAGATCAAGTGCAAAATACAGAAAAACGGTTTCCATTAGAATATTAAAAGATTTTCTTATGAATTGTAAGTAAGTGTGTAATGAATACATTACTTAAAATAAATAAATTGAATATAGGGAGGAATTAAAAATGAAAAAATTATTATTAGTCATTACGATTATACTTAGCTTATCAATTATCTTTGCTGGTTGCAGCAGTGAATCTGGGCAAACACCAGCATCACCAGTTGGTTCACCAGCACCAGACCCAGTAGAAGCACAAAGTGGGGATGAAGAATTTGTAGTTGGATTTATATATGTGAGTCCAGCTGGAGATGGTGGTTGGAGTACGTCTCATGATAATGGACGTAAAATGTTAGAAGAAGAATTAGGAGTAAAAACAATTTATAGAGAAAATGTACCAGAAGATCAGCAAGTTGAAATTGTTATAAGAGAAATGGTTGATCAAGGTGCAAAAGTTATTTTTGCAACAAGTTTTGGTTATATGGACTATGTGCTAAAAATGGCAGAAGAATTCCCTGAGGTAAAATTCTTACATGCCACAGGTTATAAATCATCACAAAATGCTATTAATTACTTTGGTAGAGCATATCAAGCAAGATATTTAACAGGAATTGTAGCAGGGCTTAAATCAGAAACAAATAAAATAGGATATGTTGCAGCTTATCCAATACCAGAAGTTATTCGTGGGATTAATGCCTTTACACTAGGTGCCCAATCTGTCAATCCTGATATAGAAGTATCTGTACGTTGGACATATACTTGGTACGATCCAGCAACAGAAAAAGAAGCAGCAATTGCTTTGTTGGATCAAGGTGTTGATATTATTGCACAACATCAAGATACAGCAGGACCTCAACAAGCAGCAGAAGAAAGAGGTGTGTGGTCAGTTGGATACCATGCAGATATGACAGCAGTTGCGCCAGATGCCCATATGACATCGGCTGTTTGGAATTGGGGACCATTCTATGTTGAACAAGTTCAAAAAGTAATGGATGGTACGTGGGTAGCAGAAAACTATTGGGGTGGTATGGATGCAGGAATTGTTCAATTATCACCTTTAACAAAAAATGCGCCAGATGGAGCAGCAGAAATAGTAGAACCAATTAAACAACAAATTATTGATGGTGACTATAAAATATTTGTAGGACCAATATATGATCAAGAGGGTAATTTAAAAGTAGAAGAGGGGACTGTCCTTACAGATGAAGAAATGTTAAGTATGGGATGGTTTGTAGAAGGTGTAATTGGTGAAATACAGTAGTCGCTAAAGGGGTATGCCTATGTGTGAACAAGAAGTAGTTAGAATAAAGGATATAACAAAAGTCTTTGGAAATGTTATAGCCAATGAAAATGTAAATCTAACATTAAAAAAAGGTGAAATTCACGCTATATTAGGTGAAAATGGCGCTGGAAAGAGTACATTAATGAACATGTTGTCAGGGATATATACCCCTGACAGCGGTTCAATATTTATTAATGGAGAAGAAATCAAGTTTAGATCGCCTATGGAATCCATTAAAAATGGAATTGGTATGATTCATCAACATTTTAAATTGGTCAATGTGTTTACTGCTCTTGATAATATAATTGCAGGAAAAAATGGGAAAATTCTTATAAGAAAAAAAGAGGCTAAAAAAAATGTGATGAAGCTTATGGAAGAAATTGGATTAGACATGAATCTAGACAAAAGTATATATGAAATGTCAATCAGTGAAAAACAAACAGTGGAGATTATTAAAGCATTGTTCCGAGGGGGTAATATTCTTATATTAGATGAACCTACTGCAGTTCTAACACCCCAAGAAACAGTGAAACTATTTGATTTACTTAAAAAGATGAAGGAAAAAGGATGTACCATTGTTATTATTACCCATAAACTTAATGAGGTAATGGATATAAGTGATGTGGTTACGATATTACGACATGGTAAGACCATAAAAACAGTTAAAACCATTGATACATCGCCAAAAGAGTTAACGGATTTAATGGTAGGAAAAAAAGTTGTTTTAGAAATAGAAAGAAAAAGCGTAGAAAAACAAGAAGAAATATTAAAGGTTGATAATATTACTTTAAAAGATATCAATAAAGTAAAAAGATTAGATAATATTACATTTGCTTTAAAAAGTGGTGAGATATTAGGCATAGCTGGTGTAGCTGGAAGTGGACAAAAAGAATTGTGTGAAGTTTTAGCAGGATTAATACAAGTTGATGAAGGAGAAATAACGTACAAAGGCGACAAGATTACTGGTCTTAGCCCAAGAGAGCAATACAATAAAAACATTCGTATTGGTTTTGTTCCAGAAGATAGGTTAGGGATGGGATTAATACCAAGTATGGATATAGTGGAGAATCTCCTTTTAAAAGAATATCAAAAAGAAAAAGGGTACTTAATAAAGAAGAAGCCCATTATAAAAAAAGCAAAAAAATTGGTTGATAAATTAGAAATAAAATGCCCTGGTATTAAGGATTATCCAGTAAAAATATTATCCGGTGGTAATATTCAGAAAGTACTTATTGGTAGAGAAATCGATGCACAACCAGATATATTAATTACTGCATATCCAGTAAGGGGTTTAGATATAGGCGCTTCATTTACCATATATGATTTGCTAAATGAGGAAAAGTCAAAAGGTGTAGGCATTATTTTTGTAGGTGAAGACTTAGATATCCTATTGTCCTTAGCAGATAGAATTTTAGTTCTTTGCCAAGGCAAAGTAATGGGAATTGTGGATGCAAAAAAGGTGTCAAAAGAAGAAATAGGATGGTTAATGGCAGGAGAAGTTTTAGAGGAGGCGATACAGCATGCTTAATATTGTGAAAAAGACAGAGTGTCCTAAATGGAAGACTTCTATAATTCGATTTAGTGCTGTATTACTAGCACTAATAACAGCATCTTTATTTTTAGTATTAATGGGTTTTAATCCTTTGGATATTTATAAAGGAATGTATGATGGTGCATTTGGAACAGAGCATCGTATAAGAGAAACTATTATTAAAACAATTCCTTTGGTCATTACATCAGTGGGTATTGCATTGGCATTTAAGATGAAGTTTTGGAATATTGGTGCAGAAGGACAGATTATAATGGGGGCCTTTGCTGCCACATATTTTGGTCTTAATTATGATCATTTACCTAAACCACTTTTGCTTACCATAATGATAATCGCTTCCATGATTGCAGGCGGAATATGGGCATTTATTCCTGCTTATTTTAAATCAAAATGGCATACAAATGAGACCATATTTACTCTAATGATGAATTATATAGCACTAGGTTGGATTACATATCTACAATATGGTCCTTGGAAAGATCCTACAGGGTTTGGATTCCCCAAAATCCCTAGTTTTACAGCTAATGCAATTCTACCAAGGGTTTTTGGTATACATATAGGGTGGATTATGGCACTTGTAATCGTTATAGGGGTCCATTTATTCATTACTTATACAAAAAAAGGCTATGAGATTTCAGTCATAGGAGAAAGCCACAATACTGCTAGATATGCTGGTATTCCCGTTGATAAATTGATGGTAACCATGTTATTTGTCAGTGGAAGTATTATTGGGTTAACTGGTATGATTCAAGCTTCAGCAGTAAGTAGGACATTAAATGTAAATATTACAGGTGGTGTTGGCTTTACAGCAATAATAACAGCTTGGTTATCAGGGTTAAAAGCCCCTTCAATGATTATTGTGTGTTTGCTCTTTTCAGCAATGTTATCGGGGGCTAGTTTTATTCAAACAGCATTTCAAATCCCTCAATCCGCAGCAGAAGTTCTTCAAGGACTTATATTGTTTTTTGTGTTAGGGAGTGAGTTTTTTATTAATTATCGCATCAAATTATCCAATAAGTTATTTCGAAAATTGGAGGTGTAAATATGATCAGTTTTTTAACAGCTTCAGTAATAGCAATGACACCTCTTTTGTTTGCAACATTAGGTGAACTTCTTATGGAAAAATCAGGAAATCTAAACTTAGGTGTTGAAGGTATGATGTTAATGGGTGCTGTGATTGGTTTTTATGCAGGTTTTCAAACAGAAAATCCTATTATGGCATTATTAGCTGCTAGTGGTGCAGGGGCATTAGGTGCTCTAATATATGCCATTTTAACAGTAACATTAAGGGCGAACCAAGTTGTATCCGGGTTGGCATTAACTATTTTTGGAACAGGATTTGCTAATTTTTTTGGAAGACTTTTAGTGGGAAAATCTATTCCAAGAGGGATAACCAACTTTTTCTCAAAAAAAACAATACCTCTTCTTGGAGATATTCCGTATATTGGACCTGTGTTTTTTAGGCAAGATTTATTTGTTTATTTAGGCTATCTATTAGTCATACTAATTGGTGTATATCTTTACCATACAAGAAAAGGTTTGAATTTAAGAATGGTAGGAGAAAATCCAGCAGCAGCAGACGCTATTGGTATACCAGTAAACTTATACAAATATATTCATATACTATTTGGTGGAGTGTTATGTGGCCTTGGTGGAGCGTATTTATCCTTGGTATATGTTCCTGCTTGGCAAGAAGGTATAGTAGCAGGACGAGGGTGGATAGCAATTGCATTGGTTATATTTAGCCAATGGAATCCATACAAAGCATTTTTAGGGGCTTACTTATTTGGTGGATTGCATATTGCTGGTTTTAGGTTACAGAGTTTTAAATTACCTATTTCACAATATTTTATAAACTTACTGCCCTATATAGTTACTATTATAGTATTGGTTATTGGCTCTATTAAAGAGAATAAGAAAAACAATGCGCCAGAAGGACTGACCATTCCATATTTTAGAGAAGATAGATAGCAGAAAGGATGTTAGCTTATGGAACATATTAAAATATTTAAAGGTGATATCATTTTTACAGAAAGGCCAGAAGTATTTACAACATATAAAGATGGGTTTGTAGTTGTAAAAAATGGTACCATTTTAGCCGTTTATAAAGATATTCCAGAAAGCTATAAAGGGTTACCAGTTGAAAATCATAGGGATAAATTAATTATACCTGGCTTAGTGGATCTACATGTCCATGGCCCTCAATTTGATCAAGTTGGTCTAGGTATGGATAAGGAATTAATTGATTGGTTGAATATTTATACATTCCAATTAGAAAGTAAATTCAAAGATGTAGAATATGCAAAAGAAGTTTATACAAGATTTGTTGAAGCATTAGTAAAAGGAGGCACTACAAGAGTTTGTATTTATGCCACCATTCACAAACAAAGTACAGAGCTACTCTATGATTTGCTAATTCACAAAGGTATAGGTGCTTATGTAGGAAAAGTCAATATGGATCAAAATGGTGGTATTAATCTACAAGAAGACACACTAGAATCTATAGAAAACACAGAAGCATTAATTAAGAAATATAAAAATCATTCAATGGTAAAACCAATTATTACACCAAGATTTGCACCTAATTGTACAACAGCATTATTAAAGGCATTAGGAGATTTAGCAGCAAAGTACAATATACCTGTCCAATCACATCTTTCTGAAAATAAAAAAGAAGTTGAGTGGGTAAAGGAACTCTTTTCTGATTGTTCATCCTATGGTGATGTTTATAACAAATACGGCTTATTTGGTCAAAAACCTACTTTGATGGCACATGGTATTTACTTAGTAGAAGAAGAAATTGAAATGTTAAGAAATCAAGAGGTTACAATTGTACATTGTCCAGATTCTAATATGAATTTGGCTAGCGGCATAATGCCAACTAGAAGATGGTTAAATGAAGGTATAAACATAGGATTAGGCAGCGATGTTGGCGGTGGACATTTGTTGTCAATGACTCAAACAATGGTTAGAGCAATTCAAAACTCTAAGGTGCTTCAAAGTATCACAGGAGAAAAAAGTTTATCTACATCAGAGGCTTTTTATATGGCTACAAAAGGTGGAGGAAGTTTTTTTGGAAAAGTTGGAAGCTTTGAAAAAGGATATGTATTTGATGCATTGATTATAGATGATGAAAAATGGACAAAAGAAAGATTAACAATACAAGAGCGGCTTAATCGTTTTATTTATACAGGTGATGATCGAAATATAATATCCCGCTATTGCAACGGATTTTATATAAAGTAACTAAGGAATATAAAAAATTCATTATGAAAAGGAGAGATAATTATGAGTTCAAAAGCATTAACATCCGTTTATGACATTGATGGAAAACCACCTATTAAGGAAGCGGTACCACTAGCATTTCAACATGTTTTGGCTATGTTTGCGGGTAATGTAACAGTGCCAATTGTAGTTGCTCGTGGTATAGGGGTAGATGGAGAAATTGGTTTTTTAATTCAGTGTGCTATGTTAGCAGCAGGTATAGCGACACTAATTCAGGCTTTTAAAATATGGAAGCTAGGTGCAAAATTACCTATTGTTATGGGTACTAGTTTTGGATTTGTTTCAACAGGTATTATTATTGGTAACACTTATGGTCTATCAGGTTTATTAGGTGCTTGTCTTATTGGGGGGATATTTGAAGCCATATTAGGATTCTTTATAAAGCCTTTGAAAAAGTTTTTTCCACCAATTGTTACAGGAACAGTGCTATTAACAATAGGGCTTTACCTATTGCCAACTGGAATTAACTATGTAGCAGGTGGTGTTGGTAATCCAGAGTTTGGGGCATTTAAATACTTAGCTTTAGCTGGTGTTACTTTAGTTACCATTGTCTTATTTAATCAATTTGGTAAAGGCATTGTAAAAATGTCTGCCATTTTACTAGGTATTATTGTTGGTTATATTGTTGCAATACCATTTGATATGGTTGATTTTACAAGAGTTGCTAATGCAAATTGGTTTGGTTTTCCAACCCCACTAAGATATGGTCTTAGTTTTCATTGGGAAGCTATTAGTGCAATGTTAATTCTGTACATAGTTACAGCAGTAGAAACAGTGGGTGATATCTCAGGTATAACCATTGGTGGGGCGGGAAGAGAAGCAACTGATGATGAGTTATCAGGAGGTGTAATTGCAGATGGGGTAGGAAGTATTATTGGAGCATTCTTTAATGCTTTACCTAATACATCATTCAGTCAAAATGTAGGGATTATATCTTTTACAAAAGTAATGAGTACCTTTGTTGTGAAGATTGGTGGTGTTATTTTAATACTGGCTGCTTTGGTTCCAAAATTTGGTGAAGTGATTGCTGTTATGCCAGCTAGTGTTCTTGGTGGTGCAGCGGTTATTATGTTTGGATCTATTGCTGTAATGGGTATTAAACTAATTAGTTCACAACCGTTAGGGAATAGAGAGGTATTAATCCTAGCCATTGCTCTTTGTCTGGGATTTGGATTCGGAACTGTTCCAAATGCTTTAAATGCATTTCCACAATCTGTTCAAAATATATTTGGAGGATCTGGAATTGTTATTAGTTTCTTTGTAACAGCTATATTAAATGCCATACTTCCAAAAGAAGATTCTAAAGATGGTTTTGATATAGGAAAAACATTAGATCATAGTGCATAATAGAATAATGGCTTAAAGGAGGCAAACTTATGAAGATTACTATTTCTATTACCGTTAATGGTATACTATATAATAAAGAAGTCGATGAAAATTTGTCTTTGCTTAGATTTTTAAGGGAAGATTTAGGGTTAATTGGAACTAAAAATGGTTGTGGAACTGGACATTGTGGTACATGTACTGTTATCGTCAATAAGGAAGCAAAACGCTCTTGTATCGTAAAAATGGGAAAAATAAATAATGGAATTGTTGAAACCATTGAAGGTGTGTCTTTAAATGATAAATTAAATTATATACAACAAGGTTTTATTGATGAAGGTGCAGTACAATGCGGTTTTTGTACCCCAGGAATGATAATGGCAACCAAAGCATTATTAGATAAAATTGATCATCCAACAGATGATGAGATTAAAGAAGCCCTAAAACATAATATTTGTAGATGTACGGGTTATATAACTATTATTAAAGCCGTTCAAAGAGCTGCGTTTTTAAAACAACAAATGGTTTTAGAAGAATTAATAATAACTTCAGATAATTATATAGGGAAACCTGTTCTTCGTAAGGATGCTTTAAGTAAAGTTAAAGGTGAGCGTGTATTTGCTGATGATTATAGTGAAGAGGATATGTTGTTTGGTAAGCTTGTATTTAGTAAGCACGCTCACGCTAAAATTATTTCTATAGATGCTAAAAAAGCTAAGATTGCACCAGGTGTTGTAACAATATTAACAGGCAAAGATGTACCAGGGATTAATGCTTTTGGGTTATTTGAATCTGATCAGCCTGTTATAGCAGAAGATGAAGTGAAATTTTTAGGCGAAGTTGTTGCTGTTGTGTATGCAGAGTCAAGTGATGAGGCTGAAAATGCAGCAGGTTTAATAGAGGTAGAGTATGAAGTTTTAGAGTCAGTGTTATCACCATTAGAAGCATTTAAAGAGGATGCTCCGTTAATACATAAGGATAAGAAGGATAATGTTATTCATTATGTTAATGTTAGGAAAGGTGACATAGATAAAGGATTTGAAGATGCTGATGTTGTAGTGGAAGGGTATTATTATACACCTGCTATAGAGCATGCTTATTTAGAACCAGAAGCTTGCCTTGCAAAACCTGAAAGTAATGGGACGTTGACAGTATGGACTGGTAATCAAGGGTCCCATGCTTATCAAGAAATGATTGCTAGAAATCTTAATATTCCGTTAGAAAAGGTAAGAGTAATATATACCCCTTGTGGTGGTGGCTTTGGAGGTAAGGAAGAACCAACGGTTCAAATTCACGCTGCACTTGGTGCCTATAAGTTAGGTAGAGCAGTAAAAATGGTTCTTACTAGAGAAGAATCAATAAGAATGAGTACAAAGCGCCATCCAATGCATATCTGGATGAAGCATGCTGCTACAAAAGAGGGGAAACTTTTAGCAATGGAATCTAAAGTTATTGCTGATGCAGGGGCATATATTTCCCAGACAAAACCAGTTATTTTTAGATCAGCTGTTACAGCTACAGGACCATATGTTATTCCGAATGTAAAAGCAGATTCATATGGTTTATACACACATAACAATCCTAGCGGTGCATTTAGAGGTTTTGGCAGTACCCAAGCTAGTTTTGCAGCAGAGATTCAAATGGATAAAATTGCTAAAGAATTGAATATAGATTCAGTTCGTTTAAGAAAGCTAAATGCTTTTGAGAAAGGAAAAGTCACAAGTACAGGGCAAGTACTAAAAGATGGTGTTGGGTATTTAGGAACTTTAGAAGCAGCTGAAAAAGCCCTATTAAAAATGAAAAAAGAATACGAAAAGATTTTTGTCCCAGCCCATAAAAAAATAGGATTTGGAATTGCAAGCTCTTATAAAAATGTTGGTATTGGTACGGGTAAACTAGATCAAGCTGGTGCTATCGTTAATGTAGAAGAAAACGGAAGAGTAACTGTAAAAATGGGTGCTACCGATATGGGCCAAGGCGCAGATACAATAATGGCTCAAATTGCTGCAACAACCTTAAAAGTACCCTATGAAATAGTGGATGTCATTGCATGTGATACCCTTATTTGTCCAGATGGAGGGATGACAACAGCCTCTAGACAAACCTATGTCACAGGTAATGCAGTAAAGAAAGCATCAGAGATTCTTAAAGAAAAGCTGATAAAGTATACAGATGGAGAAAAAATTACTCAAGAGGCATTGAAAAATGCGTATATAATAGCCAATGAAAAGAAAGACCATTTATTGGTTGAAACAGACTATCGACCACCAAAAACATATCCCCATGAAGCCGATGGAAATCATGTGCCAGGCAAGCCCTTAGAGGCATATGATATTCATTATTCCTATTGTTTTGCGTCTGTTGCTGTAGCTGTTGAAGTAGATACCCTATCAGGGGAAGTAAAAGTTTTAAAAGTAAGTGCGGCACAAGATGTTGGAAAGGCAATTCATCCTCAGAATGTTACAGGGCAAATAGAAGGTGCAGTGGTTATGGGAATGGGTTTTGCATTATCAGAAGAGTTTTTACAAGACGATAAAGAAATAATAACCAATAACTTAAATAAATTAAAGATACCCAAAATTAAAGATACCCCTGATATTGAAGCTATTATTGTTGAGGTCCCCCAATTAGAAGGACCATTTGGTGCAAAAGGAATGGGTGAAGTAGGTCTTAACCCTATGGCGCCAGCTATATCTAATGCAATTTATGATGCGGTAGGGATCAGACTTCAATCTTTACCGATGAAAAAAGAAAAGGTATTAGCAGCATTGAAGGGATAGGGATTTTATGTTATAATGTATCAAAAAATTCGTAAAAAGGAAGAAAAATTATGATTGGTGCAAAAATAAGAGATAAAAGAAAAGAAGTTGGATTAAGTTTAAAAGAATTGGCTGAGAAAACAAATTTGACCCCTGGATTTTTAAGTCAAATAGAAAGAGATTTAGCAGAGCCATCTATTACATCTTTAAGAAAACTCTCAGAAGCCTTAGGGGTAGCTGTCTTTTATTTTCTTATGGACGATTTGCATAAAAATCCTGTTGTTAAAAAAGGTGAGGGGAAGATACTTAACTTTAGACATTCACATGTGAATTATGAGTTGTTATCCCCTGATCTTAACCGTCAAATGGAAATGTTTAAAGCGGAGTTAGAACCTGGTGCTATGACTTGTGAAGAACCACTGTGTCATCCAGGAGAAGAGGTGACTCATGTTCTCCAAGGGAAGATGCTGATCATTATTGGAGATCAGGAGTATACCCTTGAAGAAGGAGACACTATTTATTATTTTTGTAGTATTCCCCATAAGATTGTTAGTGTAGGTGATGTGAATTTGATTTTTATTTCAACGATTACGCCTCCTGAGTTTTAGAGTTGATTTTTAAAAGAAATATATAAATACAACTGCCGTTAAGTATATTAGAAAAGGGTTACATTTTACAATCCATATTCTTGAACCTTAAACTCTATTGGAGCAATTAGTTAAGGTTCTTTAGGGAATATGGATTTTTACTTTAAAAGACTAAATTATTGTTTTTTAGAATGGAGTGGTTTTTATGAAAGTTGTTTCTGTAGAGGATGCTGTTGGGATGGTTTTGGCTCATGATTTAACTAAGATTGTTTCAGATGAGTTTAAGGGTGCTGCTTTTAAGAAGGGGCATATTATTAGAAGTGAAGACATTGAGTCATTGAAAAAGATGGGAAAGTTTCATATTAATATTATTGAGTTAGGTGATAATGAGGTTCACGAAGAAGAAGCTGCTTTTCGTATTGGTAAAGGGGCTTGTGGTGAAGGGGTTTATTTAACAGAACCTTCTGAGGGAAAAGTGAGTTTGAAAGCAATGAAGAGAGGTCTTCTTAAAGTAAATAGAATATGTCTTGAAAGTATAAATGAAATAGAAGATATTATTTTGTCTACTAGGCATAGCGGTACCATTGTTGAAAAGGATCAGTTAATTGCTGGTACTAAGATAATTCCTTTGGTAACAGATAAAGATAAGGTTGAATTAGCAGAAAGGATTTGTAAAGAAATAGGTTCAGTAGTTAGTGTAAAATCTTTATTTTGTCTAAAGGTAGGGGTTGTTGTAACAGGTACTGAGGTTTATAATGGTATTATTGAGGATAAATTTGCACCTGTCTTAGAGGAAAAGGTTAAAGCTTTAGGTGGGAATTGTTTGGATGTAATATTTGTTCCTGACGATGAATTTCTGATTAAAGAGGCAATTAATAACCAGTTGAATAATGGTGCGGAGTTGGTTATGGTTTCAGGTGGAATGGCTGTTGATGCAGATGATATTACGCCAGTGGCCATTAAAGATTTAGGAACAGAAGTGATTTCTTATGGTTCACCTGTTTTACCAGGTGCTATGTTTATGATTGCTTATAAAGGGGATATACCCATATTAGGGATCCCAGCATGTGGGATGTTTAACAAGATTACTGTTTTAGATATTGTATTACCAAGAATATTTGCTAAAGAAAAAATAACAAAAAAAGATATTGTTGCATTGGCACATGGTGGTTTGTGTTTGGCATGTGAAGTGTGTAGATATCCCATATGCCCAATGGGAAAATAGAAAGGAGATGCCATAATGACTATTTTTGAAGAAATTGTACAACTACAGAAAAAAAATATATGTTTTGCTGTGGCAACCATACTATCATCCAAGGGTTCAACGCCTAGAAATATTGGAAAGATGATTGTTGAAGGGGATGGAAGGATTAAAGGAACCATTGGAGGAGGTTTAGCAGAATCCTTTGTTATTAAAGAAGCTATTGAAGCCATTAAAAATAAACAATCAAAAACCGTTGAATACACTTTAAACAGTGATGCAAAAGATGGTATAAAAATGTATTGTGGAGGGTCTTTATCTGTGTTTATTGAAGTGATTCCCCCAAGACCAAGATTAGTTATAGTTGGTGCAGGTCATATAGGACAGGCAGTTGCACGTTTAGCGGCTACTTTAGATTATCAAATAGTGGTAGTAGATGATAGAGTAGAATTTGCCAATAAAGAACTTTATCCTATGGCAGAAGAAGTTTATGCAAACCCTGATATTTTAAAGGCTATTGATGAGGTTCATATGGATGCCAATACCTATATTTTGATTTTTACAAAAGACTCTGATGAAACAGTTTTACGTTATGTGATCAATAAAGAATTGGCTTTTTTAGGTATGATTGGTAGTGGTAGAAAAGTTATAAAGACCTTAACAAAACTAAAAGAAGAAGGTATTTCAGAAGAAGCCATAGATAAGGTTCAAGCGCCACTAGGTTTAGACATCGGTGCAGAGACCCCAGAAGAAATTGCAATTAGTATTATTGGTGAAGTAATGAAGTTTAAAAATGGTACATCGGGCAATTCTTTAAAAGAAATAAAAATAAAAAACATATAGGTGATTACTTTGTCAAATAGTACATTAAAATGGATAGCTATTATTTCAATGTTAGTAGATCATATGGGGGCAGTTTTATTTCCACAGGTTATAGTATTTAGAGCTATTGGAAGATTAGCTTTTCCGATATTTGCATTTCTTATAACAGAAGGATTTATACATACACAGAACATTAATAAATACATAATGAGATTAGGTGTTTTTGCTTTGGTTTCGGAGATTCCATTTAACTTAGCTTTTTATGGGAGATGGTTTTATTTGGGGCATCAGAATATTTTTGTTACCCTTTTTTTAGGGCTATTGGCTATAACATTATATGAGAAATATAGAGTTGTAGATAAACAAAAAGCTGATGGGTATTTGTTTTTAATGTTATTTGGTGCATTTATTATTAACTCGGATTATAGTATTTTCGGTGTGTTAATGATTTTTGTTTTTTATATTTTCAAAAAGGACTTTAAGAAGATTGTCATTTGGAATGTAATTATTGTATTAAGTATGGTTTTACCAAATTGGGCGGCTAACGCTTTTATATTAAATCCATGGTTAATCCTTCAGCTAGGTGCATTGGTGTCATTGTATATAATACATTTATACAATGGTAAGAAAGGTAAACAGATTAAGTATTTATTTTACATGTTTTATCCAGTTCATTTAATCTTTTTATATATAGCTTCATTGAATTTCTTTTTTTAATAAAATGCTTTCATAATCTCTATACATAAAAATATAATTAAATTAAAAGGTGATGTATGAGGTGAAAGAATGAAAACATATATTAAATATTTTAATTTTATTACATTTGTATTAGTATTAATTGTTAATTATTTAATAGGGTTTAATCAAGATACATTTAATAATATTGAAAGGACTTCCTTAGTACCTGCTAATTATACTTTTTCGATTTGGGGATTAATATATCTATTATTATTAATGTTTGTAATATACCAGGGATTGCCTTCGAATAAGGAAAAAGGTCTTATTATTGAAAATATCGGATTATTATTTGTGTTAACATCCATGTTAAATATAATATGGCTCTTCACATGGAACAATCAAATGATATTATTAAGTTGGCTAGTATTATTCATGTATTTTTTCCTTTTGGGAATGATCTATTTTTCTTTAGATATAGATTATTGTCAGGTATCTATATGGGATAGGATTTTTATACAGATACCATTTTCTACATATTTTGCGTGGATTAGTGTTGCATTTTTTTTAAACACATCTATTTTAATTAAAAATTACGATCTTTTTACTGCTATAAGTGAAAATAGCATTACCATACTTTTTATGATTATCATTTTAGTCATCAGCTTTTTAATTACCAATTCAAACAATGATATTGTATTTTTATCTGTAATTGTTTGGGCTCTGTTTGGTGTTATAATTAATCAATTAGATAATGAGAATAACATTAGTTTAGTAGCAGGGGTTGGGGTAATTTTATTGTTGTTACAATGGATAGATAAATATAAAAAATACCTGTGTAAGTAAAGTTGCTAAGAATCATTACTAGATGAATTAAAAACTTCTTTCAGAGACTTCTTATTGAAAATGAAAATAATGGAAACAGGCCATAATACAGTATTAATTAAATGACCTAAAACAGCTTGTATGATTACAAGTTGTTTTGTTATTTCTGAATAATCAGAAGGTGTTATATCACCGAAGCCTATTGTAAAAAAGGTAGTTACGCTGAAGTATAAAGCGTCTAAATGAGATGTAATAATCGTGTCTGATTCTAAGCCTTCATTAAAGACATTGCTTAAATATTTATATAGAACGCCAAAAGACCTTAGTACCCCATAGAGAATGAAAATATATAATAAAAATAGACATACAAGTCGAATTAAAGTCATATTATTTGAGTTTATGCGTCCAGATTTCATATTGAAGGCCAAACACATAAAGTTAATAATGGACATAAATAATATCCAACATATAATAAATACTGTTAAAGGGGTGTTCATACTATTTAATAGAAATTCATTAAAAAAGAGCAATACCGTTGGTAGTAAAAGCAAAAGAAGTGCATTTAAAATAAAAGCAATAAAATAAGAAGTTATTGCTATAGAAAAAAAAGAAGCTGTTAATGACAATATAGAAACTAGATAAAAAAAAGTAATTTTAGTAAAGAATCCTATTATCATTGTTATTAAAGATATAATTAGAAGGTTAATACTGTAATTTAGTTTTTTCAATTTAAACACCTTTTATATAAAATTAGAAAAGAATTCACTATACCTGTTTAACAAATATAGTGAATCTTTTAAGGTAGATTATTCTTCATTATTGTCCATTATTCTATCATATAAATCAAGTTTACAACGACCATCTCTTTCGTCTAAATTGACACAGTTTAAACAACTAATTCTATCACCTACAGAAGCAGTGAAAGCGCCATTTGGGTTATCAGGTTTATAACTGCTACATAAATGTGCAACAAAGCTATAATCATCAAAACTAGCTCTCATAATTATCTAGACTCCCTTCATCTGTATGGACTTCATTGTTATTATTTTCTGTATTTAGATTTGTTTCAGCAAGTGGAAAGTAAAAGAAAAAAAGGTCGTCGGCAAAGTTTTCAAGGCTATTGGTTTTAGGATACCTATTTAATTTAGAGTTTGAATCTTCAAATCTCATAAAACAACCTCCCAATTTTATTCTTGATAATACAACATCATTAATGTGACTGTATTTATTATCTCCAAATTGTATAAAATTATGTAAGAGAGGAAGTTGTAGTTGATTTTCTAATCATTTAATGGATAGGTAAGATTTTCTTCATTAATAACATAAACCACTTCTTCTAAAAATTTTTTTGCTTCATATTTTGACATTGGTGGGTTCATATCTAAGTAGTTACCGCAATCTCTTGCAGTTGCACCTGGAATGTCTTCTTTAAAGTCAACAACAAATTCAAACATTTCTTTAACGATGGTTACAACATCTTTAGATTCTAAATCTCCCTTAAGGATTAAATAAAATCCAGTGCGACAACCCATTGGACCAAAATAAATGGTTTGATCTTTATAAGTATCATGGTTTCTTAAAAAGGTAGCAATTAAATGTTCCATACTGTGCATTTCACCAGTGTTCATAACTGGTTCTAAATTAGGTCTTTTCATCCTAATATCAAATGTGGTTATTGTTTCATTGCCAATAGTATCTTTTCTTGATACATATATGCCTCTTAATAAATCAATATGATTAACTGTAAAAGATGATATTTTTTCCATAGTTTAAATCCTCCTAAAGCTTTTAATATTAGTATTATATCATTTGTAAGAAATATAACAAATAAAATAAAAATCTTTTAGCCTTGACAATAAAAAGGTAATTATTTACAATTAATATGTAAATGCATATCATTTGCAATTAGAAATTATATTTGAGGAGGGGTATTATGAGTCATCTTCATGTTCCAGATGGAATTATGCCTTTTTATGTTTGGTTTGGGGGCTATGTACTTACTTTTGTTATTATATTTATAATAACAAAAAAATTGATTGTTAATGAAACAAGAAAGAAAATACCTTATACTGGAGTGGCAGCAGCATTAATGTTAATTACTATGTCAATACCATTAGGTATTATACCAGTCCACCTGGGGTTAGCAACCTTAACAGGTATTCTTGTAGGGCCATCTTTAGGGTTTCTTGCTGTTTTCGTAGTGAATATGCTTTTAGCCTTTATTGGACATGGTGGTTTGACAGTTGTAGGACTTAACACACTTGTTATTGGTTTGGAATTAGTAATAGGCGTCTATGTATTTAGGTTTTTAGTTAAAAAATATTCTACTAGTCTAAGTGCATCAGTGGGGACAGCATTGGCAATATTGGTTTCTCTTGCTTTTATGTTTGGTATTGTTGGTAATGCGGTAGGATTTGTTGAAACAATACCACATCACCATAATGAGCATAATGAAGTAGAGAATGGCGAAAGTATTCAAGAAGAAACATTTGCTGAAGCTGTAAGCGAGGTTAAATATTTTATTTTTACAGGGTGGACTGCCTTAGTATTAATTTTTGCTGCAGGTATATTGGTTGAAGTACTTATTACAATAGGTATCATTCGATTTTTTATGAATGTTAGACCTGATATTATAAAATCGAGTCATCGTTTCACTTAAAGTTAGGAGTTGACAATTTAATGCATATTGCAGATATAGACTATATATCTACTTTTGGACGGAGCTTTTTCCATAAAGCCCGTCCTATTTCAAAAGTTATTTTCTCTATTTTGTTATTGTTTTCTATGATAACAACGGATTCAATTTATTACATACTAAGTATTATCGGATTGATGATTGTTTTTACAGGGCTTGCTAGAATCCCTTTTAAACAAATGATCCATTTATTAGGGTATCCATTGTTTTTTAGTATTATTTTTGCATTGGTTTTTATTGGACAATCAAGGGAAATGATGTTTTTGATTATGGGAAGAGCAGTTGGTGCGGCCTATATTCTTGTATTTCTTATTATGACAACCTCCTATACGGAGTTGTTTGGCTTTTTCTCTTTGTTTATGCCTACTTTATTAGTAGATGTATTCATTTTTACCTATCGTTCCTTATTTATTCTATTGGAAGCCACAAGTAAGCTATTTAGATCTATCAAATTAAGAGGTGGTTATCATCCACTGAGAATTGTTATGAATATGAAAAATATGGCCTCGATGATAGGGGTTTTAATAATACATTCTCTTGAAATGAGTGAAAGGATGTACAATATTTATTCTCTAAGAGGATATAAAGGTGCAGTGAATTTAAGAAGAATTACAATATGGCCTTTGGGATGGAATGATTATTTTGTTTTATTCGCAGGTTTGGCTAGTGTTGCATGGAGGTTTATTATATGGAAATAGTTAAAGTGTGCTGTTTAAAACATATATATCCAGATAAGACAGAAGTGAATTTATGTGGATTAGATTTTGTTGTTGAAAAGGGAAAAAAGGTAGTGGTGCTAGGCGCTAACGGATCTGGTAAAACGACCTTATTGGCCCATGTTTTAGGGTTGTTATCCCCTGTGGAAGGTATTGTAGAAGTAATGGGAAAACAGCCTCACAAAGAGTTTAATGAAGTTAGAAAACATCTAGGTGTGGTTTTTCAAAATGTTGATGAACAAATTATTGGGCCTACAGTTTATGATGATATGGCGTTTACTGCTAGAAATGATAAAATGCCTAAAAATGAAATAGATACTAAGGTTAAAGAGATTGCTAAGACATTAAGAATTGATGAATTGTTGGATAAAATCCCTCATTATCTGAGTGGGGGGCAAAAAAAGAAAGTTGCATTAGCAGGGGCTATGGTTACAAATCCTGAAATATTGATTTTAGATGAACCTTTTGACGCTCTAGATCCAAAGTCCAAATGGGAAATGGTAGAGTATTTGAACTTGCTTAATAAAGAGAAAGGGACGAGTTTGATTATAACGACCCATGATATTAATGTTGTGCCACATATTGCTGATGTTGTATATGTTATTGATAAAGGGGTTTTTACATTAAAAGGTTGTTCTGAGGAAGTATTTAATGAAATAGATTTATTAAAGGAAGCTAATTTAGAAGCGCCTTTGTTTAATGAATTGTTTAATCGATTGAAGAAAAGAGGGTATGATCTTGGGTGTCCTGTAACTGTGGAGGATGCTGAAGCCCAGTTGCTTAAGCTTTTAGAGGGGCATTAAATTTAGTTGTTATAATTTATATTGTAAGGGTGATTTTTTGAAGGTTGATATTATTTCTGGTTTTTTGGGAGCGGGAAAGACCACTTTGTTGATTAAGTTGTTGTCAGAGATTTTTTCTGGTGAGAGAGTTGTTGTTATTGAAAATGAGTTTGGGGAAGTTGGCATTGATGGGGCTATTTTAAAAGAATATACAATGAATGTAAAAGAGTTGTATTCTGGGTGTATTTGTTGTAGTGTTGTTGGTGATTTTGTTGAAGCCTTACATGGAATAATAGTAGATTATAAGCCTGAGAGAATTTTAATTGAACCTTCTGGTGTTGCTAAGCTTTCGGATATAAAAAAGGCTTGTGGGAAGTCTAAGTTTTCTATGGACATGGATCTGAATATGATATTTACAGTGGTTGATGCTACTAAGTATGAGGTGCATAATAGGAATTTTGGTGAGTTTTTTAGAGATCAAATTAAGCATGCCAATACACTTTTATTAACGCGTGTGGAGAAATTATCTGAGGAAGAATTAAATGATTTAGTTGAAGAATTAAAAAAGAAAAATACATCGGCAAATATTATTAGTCAACCATTGGATCAATTAAAGAGTGAAGATATTGTTCATATTGGGGAAAACTATGAACTGCCAAAAGGGAAAATAAGAGCAGTGCTGAACTCAAAAAGTACAAGTGCCAATGATGCTTTTGAGAAATGGGAAAGAAGAACAAGTAAGTGTTTTAATAAGAACGAAATAAATCAAATTTTAGTTAAAATAGATGAAGGTTTTGGTGGGAATATTCTTAGAGCCAAAGGGTGTTTTAAAACCTATTCTGATGAATGGATTCAGTTTAATTATGTTTCTAAAGAATTTAAAATTCAAAATATGACACCTCAAAAAGAAGGACAAATTTATATCGTTGGTAATAATTTGAAAAATGATGTTTTGGAAGATCTTTTCGGTTGTTAGGGGGAGGACTTTGAAGGTTAAAGTAGATATTATAACAGGCTTTTTAGGTGCAGGTAAAACGAGCTTTTGCAATGAATATCTTCAAACAAAAGAATTTAATCAAAGGAATGTATTATATATTCAGCTTGAACAAGGAGAAATAAACCTAGAAACTAAGGAAGGCATCCTATTCAAAAGTATTCCTAATGAAGATGGGTTGTCATCTTCTTTGTTATTACAGTGGATATATGAGTATCAACCTGACTATATTATTATCGAAGCAAATGGAATGAGATACTTAGATGAAATATTCAAGGTGTTTAAGGGTCCGGAAGTGAAAAAAAGAACCTTTATACGTCATATCTACAATTGTATAAATGGCAAACAATGGGAAATCTATATGCGTAATTTTAAGGACTTGTTCTTTGATCAGTTTAATAACAGTGATATCATAGTATTAAATCAAAGGGACTACACAGATAAAGAAGAAATAAATATAGTAAAAGCAGAGTTAGCCAATTTGAAATCAGGCTGTAAAATATGGGAAATAACAGATGCTGACAATTTTAATTCTAGTGGGGACGATTTAGAGAATGATAACATAGATAGACACCTAGAAGGTATATTGCCTTTTGTTTTAAGTATTTCAATGATATACATATTATTTACCCTTATAAACCCATACATAAATTTATCTTTATATGGTACGATTTTTGTAGGCTTATTGTTAGAAGCCATTCCCTTTCTTTTAATTGGTTCTATGATTTCTGCATTGATCCAAGTTTTTGTATCTGAAGAATGGATCACCAAATGGTTTCCTAAAAATAAAACAGTAGGCTTTTTAGTGGCATTAGGTGCAGGCGTGTTTTTTCCTGTTTGTGATTGTGCCATTATCCCTATTATGAGGCGATTAATTAAAAAAGGCATACCTATTTCTATTGCCATTACCTTTATGTTAGCAGCACCTATTGTTGATCCAGTGGTTATTTTATCTACCTTTTATGCCTTTTGGTCAAATACGATGGTTGTCTATTATAGGATTATTCTGGGCCTAATTATTGCTTTATTAGTGGGACTCATTTTTTCTCTTGTACAAAAGAAAAAGGATATTTTAAAGGAAGATGTGAATTTGTTTTTGTGTCAATGTGGTTATTGTCAATTAGAAACAACTAGACCCTATCCTTTAAAAGATAAAATTAAAGCAGTTTTTCAACATGGTGGCTCTGAATTTTTAGGAATCGGTAGATTTTTTGTTATAGCCGCGATGGTATCCACTGCAATACAATTGTATCTCCCAGATAATTTAGTAGAGCAATTAAGCCAAAAAGAAGGTCTTTCTTTGATTATAATGATGTTAGCAGCTTTTATTATGTCTATATGTTCCACATCAGATGCTTTCTTAGCTCAAAGTTTAGGAAGTGTTTTTCCTATATCATCTATTATGGGATTTTTAGTATTTGGCGCATTATTAGATATAAAAAATCTTATGATACTTTTAAGTTTGTTTAAAAAAAGGTTTGTAATAAAATTAACAAGTATAATAACGTTGGTTTCATTAATTGTTCTTTCGATTTTTGTAGTATTATTGTAGATAGGAGGTTTCAATGAAATTAGATAAAAAGCAACCCTTAAATATTTATGTGGTATTACAAAGTACATTAATAGCACTTTTTCTTTGTGGATTTTTATACATTTTGTATCAAGGCTGGATACTTAAGTATTTGCATCCTAGAATGATCAAATATGTTTGGATCGCTATATTTACATTTATAGGTATTATAGTTGCTTATCTAAAAAACTTTTTATCCTTTAAAAAAGCTGGCCGAATGCCATATACCTACTTTGTATTCTTAATTCCAATAGGTTTTATGTTCTTTTTACCTCCTGTTACATTAGATTCTTCCTTTGTTCAAGGTTCTAGAATTAATCTTTATAAAAATGAAAAAGATAATGAAAATAATATTGAAGATAAACTTTCGGTAAAAGAAGATAAAAAACTATTATCAAATATCTTGCAAGAAACCCCTTTAAGGACTTATTTTTTAAATGAAGAAGATGGTTATATTATTATAGAACAAGAGAATTTTTACTCTAGTTTAATGGCATTGCACTTTTCTAAGAATCAATATATAGGAAAGTCAATCGTTATTGAAGGGTTTGTTTATAGTGATGCCTCTTTTTTAGAGAATGAATTTATTATTAGTCAATTTCTGATGTCTTGTTGTGTGGCAGATGTCCAGTTAATCGGACTAATTTGTCAGTATGAAGAGGAAACAGAGATTCAAGTAGATCAGTGGTTTAGGGTAGAAGGCATACTTGCTGAGGGTGAAGGTCTTAATAATGGAATGACTATGGTTGTTGTTGAAAAGATGACATCAATAGATGAACCAGAACACATCTACATTTATCCATATTAACGAAGCCTAATATCCAAATCTTTGCAAGGAAGTTTGCAGAGTAGGATGCAGGTTCGATGTATAAACTAATAGAAAATTGTGATTAAAGCATTGAATAATTATGTTTATAGTGATAAAATATATTTAGAAAGTTATATTTACGAGTTGCAAAGGCGCGATGTTTTTCATCGTGCCTTTTTTCATGTCGTTAAACAAAACAAAACTTATGACTTGAGCGTAGGGATAGGCATGGGTTTAAGCTAAGAAGAAAGGGGTAAGTATTATGAATTTGAAGATCGGAGTTGTACTAGACCAACAAGGGTATACAATACCATTTGATGAAGAAGGATTAATAAAAGTTTTTGAGAAAGACAATAATCGGTGGATTGTATCTAAGGAAATACCTATATCTATAAATAAAGAAAAAGGGATGAAGGGGATAAGAGAAGAAATAGCCAATATAGCTGATGCTATTCAAATGTGTAAAATCATAGTGGCTAAAAAGGCAATAGGCCTATTTTATACTGTATTGGAAGTCAAAGGATTCAATATTTACGAATTAGAAGGGAAACCAGAAGAATTTCTGGATTTTGTTTTAGAAAATGAAGCAACAGATTCATATTATGATATAGATACAGCAAATGAGATTAAAGAAGTAAAAAAAGAGAATGAAGCAATTGTGATTCACATGCCACAAAAAATTAATGAAAATGGAGATTATTATTTGAATTTAAAAGAAGAACAATGTGGAAATGGAGGATTTACATCCAAACAAGTATTATTGCCTTTTTTTAAAAAAGCAATGTTTTATCAATTAGAAATCATATGTAGCCATATACCACCTTGGTTTGATCGTGAATTTGAGTCCCTTGGATTAGAAAAAGAAGTGGAACAAATAAATGATAATGAATATAAAGTTATGGTTACTAGAAAAATCTGTGACTAAGATAAGAAGGAGAGTTTCTATGGAGACAATAACAACTAAGTATGGAAAATTAAATGGCATCGTTTCGTCCCAACTGTACGACAATGGCCAAGTTAAAGAATGTCGATTAAATCAATACAATACAATTACGACTCAATTCGGGACATTAATTCCACATTATACAGAAGATGAAGTTAGGCGAAAGTATATTAAGGCATTGTCTTTTTTTCAAGATGGTAATGTAAAAAGCATTTCATTAGAAGAACAAATCATAGTTAATACAAGTATTGGATTAATAAAGGCTGAATATATGTCCTTTTACGAAGAGGGGGCTTTGAAAAGAATTTTTCCTCTAAATGGAAAATTAACAGGATATTGGACGGAAGAAAATGAGTATGAATTGGCAGATGAAAACAATTTTAACTTTTCTTTTGGATCATTTAATACTAAAATTATAGGTATTTTATTTTATCCTTCAGGTGAGGTTAAAAGTCTTACATTTTGGCCTAGGGAATTGGTAATGGTAGAAACCTCAATAGGGACTATAGCAGTAAGAATTGGAATATCCCTATATGAAAATGGCGCGCTCAAATCTTGTGAGCCATCAATGCCTATTCGTGTTGTTACCCCCATAGGCAATATACTTGCATACGATATAAACGCAGTTGGCATTAATGGTGATGATAATTCATTGAAATTCAATGAAGATGGTAGCGTTAAATCTTTAGTCTGTTCAACGGATGAGATAGAAGCAATATCTAAAAAAGCAGGTGAAAAAATAATAGTGCGACCGAATCTAACACCTAATATGTTTGATTACGATGCGATGGATGTTATTCCATTTACAATTTATTTTTATGAGGATAAAATTACTATTCAAGATAATAAAAAAGAGTATGACTTCCAATTAGAGGAATGGGAATTTACAATAAAAAATAATGTTCAAAAACCCATCTCAAAATGTAGCGATTGCTCTAGTTGTACAATGGTATGCGGATAGAAAGGGGTAAGCTTAGTACGGCTTACCCCTTATTAGCGTCCATAAGAAATATTTCTTCCGGAGGAATGTAAATGGTTATTGAATCATTTGTGATTTTTAATGAGTCACTTTTGGGAATTTCAATTGTTAAGATGCATCCAGATGCATCGACAATTACTGTGGTAGAGAAAATACTGTCTGTTTTTTCTAATATATGACAAGAAAACATATTCTCTTTTAATACTGTATTTGAAGGGAATACTTTTATGGTATGAGCTCTTATACCAGCATAGACGCTGCTACTTTTAAGCGTGTGTTTTTTTGTAGATTTAAAAATAAGAGCATTTGATTTTAAGGTATAATACCCATTTTCTTCTTTTACTACCTGAGTTTTGAAGATGTTTTTACAACTTGTCATTTGAGCGACAGCTACACTTTTTGGAGAGAATATAATATCATCTTTGGTACCTATTTGAATAGTTTTACCTTTATCTACAACCATTATATGATTACAAAGTCTATAGGCTTCTTCCATATTATGGGTTACTAACAAGACGATGCCATCATAATTTTCTTTTATGATATTTAAGAGTTCTTTTTCAAGAAGATGCTTAATATGACTGTCTAAAGCAGAGAAAGGTTCATCAAGTAATAGTAAACTTGGTTCAGTAATTAATGTGCGAGCCAATGCGGTTCTTTGTTGTTGTCCCCCAGATAATTGGGATGGATAATGGTTTTCAAGGCCTGCTAACTGCATTTTCTGAATCATATGGACAACCTTTTTCTTTTGTGTATCTTTATCTAAATGTGAAATGCCATATGCAATATTCTTAAAGACCGTTAAATGAGGGAATAGGGCATAGTTTTGAAAAACATAGCCAATATTTCTTTTTCTAGCAGGGAGATTGATTTTAGATTCAGATGAATACAGTATTTGACCATTTAGGGTTATAATACCCTCATCAGGTGTAGAAAGGCCAGCCAGGGATTTTAGGGTTAAGCTTTTTCCACATCCTGATGAGCCTAGTATACCTAAAACACCTTTATGGGCTTTGAAAGAGGTATCCAGTGTGAAATTTCCTAAAGTTTTTTGTATAGATACTTCAAGCATATGATCAACCTCTTTTCATTTTCCGTTCTAACCAATTAATGGTAAATAAGACTATAATGGCAATGCAAGTCATAACAAAAACAAGTAAATTCGCCAATTCTTTGTTTCCTACTTGTAGGGCATCATAGATGGCTATTGGCATCGTCATTGTTTTGCCAGGAATGCTCCCTGAAACCATCAATGTGGTACCAAAATCCCCAAGTGCTCTAACAAAAGTCATTGTGACACCTGCCAAAATCCCACGCCAAGCAATGGGGATTACAATGGTGAAGAAAATATTTATTTCACTCCGCCCTAACAATCGTGCAGCATTTAGATAATCTTTATTGATTTCTATAAATGATGCTTTTGAAGACTTAATTAGAAAGGGGATAGAAACAATAGTAGCTGCTATGATGGCACCAGTTGGGGTGAAAACAATCATAGTATTAAAGTGTTTTTCTAAAAAAATTCCAATTGGAGATTGTCTCCCCAGTAGAATTAGAATATAGTATCCTAATACTGTAGGAGGCAATACAACAGGAAGATTAGTAAGTGTGTCAATAAAATCAATAATTTTTCCATTTCCTTTACTTAATAAATAGGCAATGGGAAGACCGATGATAATTCCAATTACAGTGGCTGTTGTTGCTACACGAAAAGACAAATACAGAGGAAACAAATTAAGTGTTCCCATACCTATTCCTCGGGCGAAATAAGGCCATACTTGCTCATTATTTCTTGGCCTTCCGTACTAATTACGAAGTTTATAAAAGAACGGGCAAGTTTTTCATTTTGAGCATTTGTTGTAACAGCCATGGATTTATATAAAGGCGTGTGGAGGTTATCATCTATTATATTAAAATTTAATTCTTCGTCCTTAAGTGATAAGGCAATAATACCTACTTCAGCATTTCCAGTAGTTACAAAGGTTAAAGCCTCTGAAATATTTTTGCCATATACTATTTTTGATTCTAAATGATCCCATAAACCAGAAGAAACTAAAGCTTCTTTAGCAGCTAAACCATAAGGCGCATGTTCTGGCGTGGCAATAGCAATTTTTACGATTTCCGGTTTTAGCAAATCATCTAAAGTGTTGATATGTATTAGATTTTTTTTATTAGATACAATGCCGATTCGACCTATAGCATATAGGTTAATTGAATCAGCGTATATAAAGCCTTTTTGATACAAATTTTCAATAGATACTTCATCAGCTGCAGCAATTATATCATAAGGTGCACCATTTCTGATTTGTTCTGATAACATGCCTGTTGAGCCAAAAACAAAAGAAACTTTCACATCATTGTGTTGCTCAAAAGCTGCTCCAAGTTCTGTAAATGCATTTGTAAGGCTACCAGCCGCAGCTACAGTGATTGCTGGAGAAGCATTCTTAGCATTGGATGTATTAATACTACAACCTGAAAAAATAAATAAACATAAGAGTAAAAATATAAAGTTTAATTTCATAAAAAACACCCCTTTTATTAAGAGTCGAAGAAATATGGATTCAATGGTGGAACCATAATTTTATGTAATGTTAAGTATATTATAGTACTGTTTCATCATGGTGTCAATGTGAAACGTGACTTAAAATTGCTAAACATTATGAAACGTGATATAATATTAGAAATAAAATTATGGAGGATGGTATTATTTATGGATAAAAATACTGCTCTAACAACACAAGAAGTTGCAGATATGCTTAAAATTGCAAAAAATACAGTTTATGAGTTAATAAAAAGAGGAGAGTTAAACTCTTATAGGGTTGGTAGAAAAGTACGAATAGAGTTAAAGGATGTTGAATCGTATATTTCAAATTCTAAGACTATAAAAGAACCTAATGAAACGGATGAAAATAATGAATTGCCAACAGGGAATACATCATCTAAAGTGATTCATAACCCTTATGGAGGGTTGGTGATCTGTGGACAAGATTTAATTCTAGATATTTTATCAAATTACATTAAGGAACATCCTAAAGGGGCACAAGCACTTAGAGCTTATATAGGGAGTTACAACAGTTTAACAGAACTTTACTATGGTAATGTCCAAGTGGCTACGGCTCACTTATGGGATGGAGATACAGGGGAATATAATATTCCATATGTAAGAAGATTGTTGCCTGGTATTCCTGCAGTAATAATACACCTCACTTATAGAATGCAAGGGTTTTATGTTGCAAAAGGGAATCCTAAAAATATTAATACTTGGAGTGATTTAAGTCGTCAAGATATAACCATTATTAATAGAGAAAAAGGGGCAGGATCTAGAGTTCTCCTTGATGAACACCTTAGATTATTAGGAATTAAGGGAAATACAATAAAAGGTTATACCCGTGAAAGTCATTCCCATCTTACAGCTGCAAGCACTGTTGGAAGAGGCGGGGCAGATGTAGCAGTAGGTTACGAAAAAATAGCAAGTCAAGTCAATAGTGTTGATTTTATTCCTTTGCAAAAAGAAAGATATGAACTTGTTATAAAAAAAGAAGATATGGAGACACCTGGAATTATAGCAATGTTAGAAATTCTCAATTCAGATAAATTTAAAATGGAATTCAAAGATATTGGTGGATATGAGATTAGTGAGATGGGTAATGTGGTGGCTGAAATATAATTTGGATTTTAAGAGTGGTACTTCTATTGAATAAAAACCCATATTATGCTAAACTTATCTACTAGAGAAGTTGTATAACAAAAGGAAAAAAGGAGAATAAAAATGGCTGATGAAAAAAAAGTTATTTTTAGTGGGATGCAAGCAACAGGTATTATTACCTTAGGAAATTATATAGGGGCATTGAAAAACTGGGTCTCTTTACATGAACAATACAATTGTTTGTTTTCAGTTGTTGATATGCATTCTATTACAGTAAGACATAATCCTGCAGAATTAAGAAAAAGGTCAAGAGATTTATTAACATTATATATTGCGGCAGGACTAGACCCAGAAAAAAACATTATATATTATCAATCTCATGTACCAGCCCATGCTGAATTGGCTTGGATTTTAAACTGCTATACTTATATGGGTGAATTAAATAGAATGACCCAATACAAAGAAAAATCACAGAAACATGAAGACAATATAAATGCAGGTCTTTTTACGTACCCAATTCTCATGGCTGCAGATATTTTATTGTATCAAACAGACGTAGTTCCAGTAGGAAACGATCAAAAACAACATCTAGAACTGGCAAGAGATATTGCAACACGTTTTAATAATATTTATGGAGATGTGTTTAAGATTCCAGAACCATACTTTGGAAAAGTTGGTGCAAGGGTAATGAGTCTTCAAGACCCAACTAAAAAAATGTCAAAATCAGATGAGAATACCAATGCTTTTATTTCTTTGTTAGATGAGCCTGATGTGATAATGAAAAAGGTTAAAAGAGCGGTAACAGACTCAGATAGAGAGATTAGATATTCTGAGGACAAGGCTGGTGTTAAAAACTTAATCGATATATACAGTGCTATGACAGGCATGGGAATAGAAAGTGCTGTTGCTAACTTTGAAGGAAAAGGTTATGGGGACCTAAAAAAAGAAGTTGGTGAAGCCATTGTAGAAGGGCTAAGACCTTTACAAACAAGATTTAAGGAATTAAGTGCAGACAAAGAATATATTAACCAAGTGATTAAAAACAATGGAGAAAAAGCCAGTTATTTAGCCAATAAAACATTAAGAAAAGTAAAGAAAAAAATTGGATATCCAGAGTAAAAAAGCATCCTATGACATTTATCTATAATGTTATAGGATTTTTTTGATGTATTTTATTAAGATGACACATACTATATATAACTTTTTTAAGACTACCTAAAAGATAGGTGGAATTTGTTTTTGTATAGTAGGTGGAATTATGTTATTTAACTCTTTTGGGTTTATTATGTTTTTTTTAATTGTAATGGCGTTGTATTTTACATTAGATTTTAAGTATCGATGGCTATTGTTATTAATAAGTAGTTATTATTTCTATATGTCTTGGAATCGTATATTTATTGTTTTGATTATTTTTTCCACCTTGGTAGATTACAGTGTCGCATTGAAAATGGGTGAAACAGAAAATAAAAGAGAAAGAAAAAACTATCTTATAGTTAGTCTTGTAGTAAATCTAGGATTGCTTTTTATCTTCAAGTATACCCTCTTTTTTAATGAGTCACTAAGTAGAGCTTTTTCGTTTTTTAATGTAACCTATCCCATTCCTACTGCATTTAACATTGTTCTTCCAATGGGAATATCTTTTTATACTTTTCAGACCCTGAGTTATACAATCGATGTTTATAGGGGAAGAATTAAACCAGAAAAACACTTAGGTATTTTTGCTCTTTATGTGTCTTTCTTTCCACAGCTAGTAGCAGGTCCTATTGAACGATCAGATAAATTATTACCACAATTTTTTGAAAAACACAAATTTGAATTTGACCGAGTTTTATCTGGTCTAAAACAAGTTTTATTAGGTTTTTTTAAAAAGGTGGTTATTGCAGATAGAGCAGCAGTGGTTGTTAATGAGATTTATAATAACCCTTATAATTATGAAGGGTTATACTTCCTCATTGCTACATTTTTATTTGCCTTTCAAATTTTTTGTGACTTCAGTGGGTATTCTGATATAGCCATTGGAACAGCAAGAATCTTAGGAATCAATTTAATGACTAATTTTAAAAGACCTTACTTTGCAAAGTCTATAAAAGATTTTTGGAGACGGTGGCATATTTCTCTATCAACTTGGTTTAAAGATTATTTATATATACCTCTAGGTGGCAGCAGAGTAGCTGTTCCTAAATTTTTGTTTAACGTATTTATAACTTTTTTAATTAGCGGATTATGGCATGGTGCCAATTGGAATTTTGTTATTTGGGGTGCAATACATGGTATCTATCAAATTATTGGATATCTTACAATACCAATAAGAAAAAGTATAATAAAAAGATTGAAAATTAATAAAAATAATTTTTGTTTTAAGGTAATGCAAAGTGGTTTTACATTTGTGTTGGTTGGCTTTTCATGGATTTTTTTTAGAGCCAATACCTTTACAGAAGCAAAATTTATTATAAATAACTTTTTTAATAATTGGGTTTTATGGTTTGATCTAAATTATCTTTATGAAATATTAACAAACCTTGGTGTTACCTTATGGTATATAATTGTTCTTGTTAGTGCAATATTATTATTAATTGTTATTGAATGGTTAAGTCGAATAGAGAGTTTGGATAAGCGGCTTCTAAAAAGTAATTTAGTGGTCCGATGGTCCTTTTATTATATGTTATTGATTATTGTTATAACGATGGGAGTTTTTTATGATGCCAGCGAATTTATATATTTCCAGTTTTAAATGGACGATAAAACTGATTCTATTTGTTATTGGCATTTGTTTTATTGTTTACTTAGTAGGAGAGTACTTTGAAAGCATTGCTTTAAAAAATAAAACGATGTCTTATACTATAGCAAGATTTCAGGAATTTTATGAATTAGAAGAGAACACATTGGATATGGTTTTTATAGGGTCTTCTCATTCTTATTGTTCCTTTGACCCTGAAATATTTGATGAGGCATTAGAAATTAACTCTTTTCAATTAGGTACGCCGTTGCAGCATCCTGATACAAGTTATTTTGTTCTAAGAGAAGTTTTAAATTATCAAAAGCCTAGTATTGTAGTTTTTGAGATTTACTGGGATATGCTAGATGAGCCTTTTAATTTACGACAGGTAGATATGTTTTTTGAAGCACTAGATAATGATGCATTAAAAGAGGCGTATATACACGAGGTTTTCCCCTTGAATGAAAAGGTGAAGTATTATATTAAAGCAATTCGATATCAGGGGGATTTTTTTGCTTATTATAATCAGAGGATTTCTGAGTGGTTAAATAGAAATGAGATAATAGAAGATATTGATTTAATAAAGGAACAAATAGGGACAGAGTTTTATAGGTCTAAAGGGTATGTGGTTGCTGATTATGTGATTACAAGGGCGAAGATGGAAGAAGAAAATCAGTTTAATGGGTTTGATGGGAGGCAGTGGATGCCTCATCCTAATCAGTTAGAGTATATTGATAAGTTTATTCAGTTATCTATTGAAAATGATATTGAGGTTATTTTGGTAACAGCACCAGTTGCTAATATTTCAATGGAGCGGATAGAGAATTATGATTATATACACAAAAAGATTAGTCGATTGACTGAGGGGTATGAATTGCCTTATATTGATTATAATATTGTGAATGTGGATGAAGGTATTTTTGTGAATGAACACTTTAGGGATGATGCCCATTTGAATCATCAGGGGGCGGAGGTTTTGAATGATCATTTTATTCGGTGGGGGGTTGAGAATGAGTTGTTTGATAGAGTTTTGAATTAATTTAAGTGTGTCCTTGGATTTACCATATATATGAGCTTCAGAAACCCACAACCATCCTTGGTTGTGAGGGTTTCGCTACGCCATCCTTGGCTACGCTATTACGCTCATATATACGGAAAATCCTTAACGCTAGCGTCAGTATAAGCAAGACCAAGTGACTTCGTCACATTAAAAAAAGCCCATCTGGGCTTTTTTTAATTAAATACTTTTTTAATTAAATCCATTCTTGAGGTCATGCTTTTTAGTAGTAGGTCTACTAGTGTTAGGGCTACCATTGCTTCTACGACTACTACGGCTCTTGGTACGATGATTGGGTCGTGGCGGCCGTGGATGTTGATGTCTATTTTTTCGCCGAAGCTGTTGATGGTTGGTTGTGTTTTTTCTATGGATGGGGTTGGCTTTATGGTTGCTTTTAGGAAGATTTGGCTTCCGTCTGTGATACCACCAACGATTCCACCTGCGTTATTGGTTTGTTTTACAACATTGTCGGATTCTATGTCATAGAAGTCGTTGTGTTCAAAGCCAGTCATTTTTGATGCATTGGTGCCACTTCCTATTTCGACTGCTTTTACTGCACCGATTGACATTATAGCTTTTGCAAGGAGGGCATCGCATTTATCAAATACAGGTTCCCCTAATCCTTTTGGAACATTGTTGACGATACATTCTATGGTGCCACCAGATGAGTTTTGGTCTTTCATAATATCAATTAAGTATTGTTCTGCTTCTTTTGAAGCGTCTACATCAGGCATATAGAATGGGTTTTTTAATATTTCTGATTTATCGAATTTGTCACGATTGATGGATATTGGACCTACAGATGATGTATAGGCAGTAATTTCTACGCCTAATGAGGCTAGTAGTTTTTTTGCGATGGCACCAGCTGCAACCCTTCCTGAGGTTTCTCTTCCTGATGCACGTCCGCTGCCTCTATAGTCTCTAAAGCCATATTTGTTATCGTACACAAAATCAGAATGACCAGGACGGTAGACATCTTTTATATTTGAATAATCTTTAGAGCGTTGATCTTGGTTAAATATAACTAAGGATATAGGTGTTCCTGTGGTTTTACCTTCAAATACACCAGATAATATTTCAACTTGATCACTTTCTTTTCTTGGTGTTGCAAAAGATGATTGACCAGGTTTTCTTTTGTTTAAGTCAATTTGAATATCTTCTTCAGTTAACTCAAGACCTGCTGGACATCCATCTACAACAACGCCTAGAGCTTTTCCGTGGGATTCTCCCCAAGTAGAGATTTTAAATAAATCTCCGAAATTTGAACCTGCCATAATATAGTACCACCTTCCAGAATTTATATAAAATTTAAATTAAAACTCAAAATTAAAACTTATATTTACTAGCAAGAGCCATCTTACTTGTATAATGTTTAAATAATGGTATTATTATATATAATATAAAAAGGAATGGCAAGTTAAAACAACTTTGTCTTGAAAATTTGGTACAATAAGGGTATACTTCTTATTGAAAAGGAATGGTGATTTTTTAATGTACAAACTTCATAATATAGATGGTAAAGCAAAAAGAGGAGAGTTACATACTGTACATGGTGTAATACAAACTCCTGTTTTTATGAATGTAGGTACGGCTGCTGCTATTAAAGGTGCTGTGTCTACAGAAGATCTAAAACAAGTAAAATGCCAAGTAGAATTATCTAATACATATCATCTTCATGTAAGACCAGGTGATGGTGTGATTAGAAAATTAGGTGGTTTGCATAAATTTATGGTTTGGGACAAACCAATTTTAACAGATTCAGGTGGATTTCAAGTGTTTTCTCTCACTAGTCTTAGAAAGATTAAAGAAGAAGGTGTATATTTCTCTTCTCATATTGATGGTAAAAAAATATTTATGGGACCAGAAGAAAGTATGCAGATTCAATCCAATTTGGCTTCTACAATTGCTATGGCATTTGATGAATGTCCACCATACCCAGCAACAAGAGAGTATATGAAAGATTCAGTTGATCGAACCACAAGATGGTTGGTTAGATGTAAAGATGAATTAAATAGATTGAATGGATTAGATGATACAATCAATAAAAACCAATTATTATTTGGCATCAATCAAGGTGGTACTTATGAAGATATGAGGATTGAACATGCAAAAGTCATATCTGAATTAGATCTCCCAGGATATGCTATTGGTGGTTTGGCAGTAGGTGAAAGTCACCATGAAATGTATAGAATATTAGAAGCAGTTGTGCCCCATTTGCCACAAAACAAACCAACTTACTTAATGGGCGTTGGAACGCCACAGAATATTCTAGAGGCAGTTGAAAGAGGCGTAGACTTTTTTGATTGTGTTTATCCAACACGAAATGGTAGACATGGACACGTGTATACTAATCATGGTAAAATGAACATGTTAAATGCAAAATTTGAACTGGATGATCGACCAATTGAAGAAGGTTGTGGATGTCCAGCGTGTACCACTTATAGCAGAGCCTATATAAGACATTTATTAAAGGCCAAAGAAATGCTTGGTATGAGATTGTGTGTTCTTCATAATTTATATTTTTACAATAGTATGATGGAAGAAATCAGAGAAGCTATAGAGAACAATCGATATAGTGACTATAAAGCAGAAAAACTTGAAAGATATAATAATGGGAACTAGATTGTAACGCAAGTACAGTAGAGTATCCTAAAAAAATATAAATTAAGAGGAGGATAAAAGGATGGCTAATTTTTTAACACTATTAGGAGCAGGCGTTGAAGCAGGAGCTGAAGCAGGTCAAGCAGGAGGTGGATGGTTAGGAATCATTGTTATTTATGGTGGTTTCCTAGGATTATTATGGTTTATAATGATTCGTCCACAAAAAAAACGTCAAAAAGCAGTTATGGATATGCAAAGCAGTATTAAAGTTGGGGATTCAGTGTTAACAACAGGGGGATTATTTGGTAGAGTTGTTGATGTAGTAAACAACACATTAATCGTTGAATTTGGTACAAACAAAAGTGTAAGAGTACCAATATTAAAAGATGCTGTAGCATCTGTAAGAGAACCTGAATTAACAATAGTAAGAGAAACAGAAGAAATTGATAAATAGTTGGATGATGACCTCACTAATATACTTGGTGAGGTTTTTATATTGTGAAATATATTTCACCAAATTAATAAAAGTATAAAAATAGAAATAATACGTAGTGTTATTAAAAAGAAACTAGGCTTCTCTAATTAAAGGGCTAATATAACCTGAATTATTTACGGAACATGCCTAATATGACCAAGAGACTTGATTCTATTAGGGTTCATAGGCAAGATGTACTCGGGTAGTCCATCAATCAGCCTATGGATTCTAAGAGGGTTAAAGGTCGTAGGTCTGATTTGGTATGCTTTCGTGAATAATTCAGGTATAATATACTTGGCGTCGACCGGCTGAAAGGAAAGGCAGCCAAGTATATTATATAGCCCTTTAATTAGTATCACAAAGTCACTTATATCAAACTTAGTTTTAATTTTTCTAACACTGCATCTGGCACTAAAAGCTTCCCTTTACCAACACCTAAATCAATAAAAGGCTTATTACTACCATGAAAATCAGAACCCCCAGAAATAAGAAGATCATATTTTTTAGCCAATTGCTTTATATAACTTTGTTCTGAGCCAGAATGTAGGGAATAAATAGCTTCAATACCATCTAAACCTTCCTCTTTTAAATGTTCAATAAGCCCTATCAAGCCTTTAGTACTTAAATCATAGAGAAAAGGATGAGCTAATATTGAAATACCGTTGTACTTTTTTATAAGGTTAATAGCTGATTCAGGAGTGACTTTACTTCTAGGAATAAAAGCAGGACAATTGTCCCCAATATATTTTTTAAAAGCCTCATCAATTTTTTTTATATACCCTTTTTTTAGTAACACTTTAGCAAAATGTGCACGAGTTATAACACCATCACAAGATTCATTTGATAAATCTTCATTTGAGATATCAATGCCCAATTCATTAAGACGCTCTATCATCATCTCATTCCTATCACTACGGGATTCTTTAAAAGCATCTAGTTCGTCAATAAAACCTTTGTTGTTCTCGTCAATAAATAAACCTAAAATATGAACATCTTTATTGTTATAACTTGTAGAAAGTTCTATACCACTAATAACTTCGACACCTAAGGCCGCACCAACTGCTTTAGCTTCTCTTACCCCGTTAATTGTATCATGATCTGTTAATGCAATTGCTTTAATGCCTTTGTTTTTTGCATAAGTAACCAATTCAGTTGGTGTCATAGTGCCATCAGAAGCATTTGAATGAACATGTAAATCTATCATAATTTTTCTTCCTTCCTTATATTTACTAATATTGTAATGAAACCTCCACAAACAATCATAAATAATAAATTACCATCGTATAATATTATATAATGAAGTTGGAGGGGAAACAATGCATAAATCAAGAAGTAGAGTGAATGTAGTTGAAAGATCCAAACCATTATCTGTAATAAAAGGTGTTTTATGGGGCTACATATTTACTGCAATAATGATCTTATTATTAACATATCTTCTATTCAAGTTTGATATTACAGAAAGTCAAATATACATAGGCATAGTGGTAACTTATATTTTTTCAACAATTATTGCAGGGTGGATTACAGGAAAAAGTATTAAAGATAATGCTTGGATTTGGGGAAGTTTAGCTGGATTTATTTATTTTATTCTATTAATAGTTGGATCAGTAATCATTAATCAACAAATAGGAGCGGTGAAAGAAATATTTACAATGCTAGCCTTATGTGTTGGTGGAGGCACCCTAGGCGGGATGTTTAGTTAGAATTGGGTTATGTTTCAAATTCATAACTTATCAATATTTTTCTTTGAAAATGGAGAATAGTGTGGTATAATAATCCAAGTTAAATGGTAAAGGAGGATATTGAAAATGAAACATATAAAAACACTTAATACTTCAACATTAAATGAAAGCCTTAAAAAGGGTGGTTGTGGAGAATGTCAAACTTCTTGTCAATCAGCTTGTAAAACATCTTGTACAGTAGGAAATCAAAGTTGTGAAAATACAGATCGTTAATTAATGAAGCAGTGACAAGTGTCGCTGCTTATTATCTGTAACGGGTCGCTATTTGGATGAAAGGAGAATCATTTTGATTCATCAATATAAAAGCAATGGGATTAACATCGTCTTAGATGTATGTAGTGGATCTATCCATATTGTTGATGATATGGTTTATGACATTATTGGTCTTTTTGAAAAAGAAAATGAGGATAGTATTGTCGCTAAATTAAGTCAACAATACAATAAAGCAGATGTTATTGAAGGTATAGAAGAAGTAAAAGAATTAGTAAATGCCCAGTTGTTGTTTACGGAAGATACATATAAGGAACATATACCAACAATTAAATCAACTGAAAAAGTCGTAAAGGCACTATGTTTACATATAGCCCATGATTGTAACTTAGCGTGTAAATATTGTTTTGCAGGTGAAGGGGAATACCATGGTGGCCGTTCTATGATGTCTTTAGAAGTTGGTAAAAAAGCCATAGATTTTCTTATTAAAAATTCAGGGAAGCGTAAAAACCTAGAAATTGATTTCTTTGGTGGAGAACCATTAATGAACTTTGATGTGGTTAAGAAAATCGTTGACTATGCAAGAAGTAGAGAAAAAGAACATAATAAGAATTTTAGATTTACAATGACGACAAATGGTATTTTACTCAGTGAGGAAGTACAAAACTACTTGAATGAGAATATGCACAATGTTGTATTAAGTATTGATGGTAGAAAATCCATTAATGATGCAATGAGACCATCTACAAATGGTAAAGGGAGTTATGAAATAATCTTACCTAAATTCAAAGAGTTCGTTTCTAAAAGAGGACAAAAAGATTATTATGTAAGAGGAACATTTACACATCATAATTTGGATTTTGCAGAAGATGTATTGCATTTAGCAGATGAAGGATTTAAACAGATTTCTGTAGAACCTGTTGTTGCACCTGATGAGATGCACTATAGTTTGAAAAAAGAAGACTTAGAAACTTTATTTGCAGAGTATGATAAACTAGCTTTAAAAATGATTGACCGATTTAAAGAAGGACAAGAATTTAATTTTTTTCATTTTATGATTGATTTAAACCAAGGACCTTGTATTTCTAAAAGATTAGCAGGATGTGGCTCAGGGAATGAGTATCTAGCAGTAACACCTTGGGGTGATTTATACCCTTGTCATCAATATGTAGGGTTGGAAGAATTCTTAATGGGTAATCTTGATACTGGTGTAACCAATAAGGAAACTCAGAAGGAATTTAGCAACTGTAATGTTTATACGAAAGAAAAATGCAATAATTGCTGGGCAAAATTTTATTGCAGTGGTGGATGTAGTGCAAATTCTTATCAATTCCATGGGAATATCTATGATGTATATGATATTGGTTGTGAATTGGAGAAAAAAAGAATTGAGTGTGCTATCATGATGAAGGCAAAATTGTCTGAATAGGTTGTTATTGGTATGCATTAATTCTTGACTAATGTGTTCATAGAACCTATAATTGAATGGAACATAAAAAAACAAAGACATATTATTACTTAAGGAGGAAGTTTTTTATGAAGGGGAAAAGTCTATTAGGTCTTCTATTAGCTTTAGTAATCATTGCTAGTAGTATATTTGTAGCGGTATCTGGAATAGGTCCAGATAAAATTGGGAGTGCAGAAGATATAAGGTTAGGGTTGGACTTAGCTGGTGGTGTGAGTATTACTTATGAAGCTGTTACAGAAAGCTTTACAGAGCAAGAAATGGCAGATACCATTTATAGATTACAAAGACGTGCAGATAGATTCAGTACAGAAGCAGAGGTTTATAGAGAAGGTAGAACTAGAATCAATATTGATATTCCTGGTGTTTCAGATGCCAATGATATTCTTGAACAATTAGGAAGACCAGGGGCATTAGAATTTAGAGATGAAGATAATAATATTATCGTAACAGGAGCAGATGTTGTAAATGCTACGGCAATTACATCTCAAAATAATATTGGTCAATTAGAGTATTCTGTATCTCTTGAATTTAATCAAGAAGGTGCAAGAAAATTTGAAGAAGGAACAAGAGCCAATGTTGGTAAAAGAATATTTATATATTATGATAATGCGTTAGAAAGCATGCCTATTGTTCGTCAGCCTATAGCAGGTGGGAATGCAAGTATTTCAGATATATCAACATTTGAAGTAGCAAGAGACTTGGCATCAACCATTAGAATAGGGGCATTACCTATTGAATTAAAAGAATTACGTTCTAATATTGTAGGTGCAAAATTAGGACAAGATGCAATAGATGCAAGTATTTTAGCAGGGTTAGTTGGTTTAGCCTTAGTGATATTATTTATGATTGCTATGTATAAAGTGCCTGGTGTTGTAGCTGGTTTAGCTTTATTATTATACGTATCATTAATGATTATCTTTATTAATTTATTTAATATTACATTAACATTACCTGGTATTGCAGGTATTATCTTATCTATTGGTATGGCAGTAGATGCTAATGTTATTATTTTCTCAAGAATCAAAGAAGAATTGGCTGCAGAAAAAACATTAAGATCATCTATTAAATCAGGCTTTAATAAAGCAACATCTGCTATATTAGATGGGAATATTACAACCCTTATAGCTGCTATCGTTTTATTCTGGCAAGGAACAGGTCCAATTAGAGGATTTGCTCAGACTTTAGGGCTAGGTATTATTTTATCTATGATTACAGCTTTATTGGTATCTAGAGTATTAATGAACTTATTTATGCAAGCTGGTCTAAAAGATAGAAAATTATATGGCATACAAAAAGAAATTAAGGTATTTGATGTTATTAAAAATACAAAAAGATGGTTCGTTATTTCTATAGCAGTTATCCTTGTTGGATTGGTTGCTATGCCAATTAATTTAGGTACAATGGGAGATATCTTAAATTATGATATTGAATTTGTTGGTGGGACTTCTACATTAGTTGAATTTAATGAAGAAATGACCTTTGATCAAATAGAGCAAAATGTAAGACCACTTGTAGCTGAAGCTACAGGGGACAATAATCCTCAGCTTCAAAGAGTTACAGGTACTAGCCAAGTTATTATTAAAACAAGAGAATTAGGTGTGGCAGAAAGATCTGCGCTATATGAAATACTTGGTGAAAACTTTGGAGTAGAGGCCAATGCAATTACAAGTGAAGGTATTAGTGCAACAGTTAGTAGTGAAATGAGAAACGATGCAATTATAGCAGTGATTATTGCTGCAATAGCAATGTTAATTTATATAACAATAAGATTTAGAGATGTTACATTTGGGGCAAGTGCAGTAGTAGCATTATTACATGATATTCTTGTTGTATTAGCTGTTTATTCTGTGTTTAGAATACCAATTAACAACTCATTTATTGCGGCAATGTTAACAATAGTAGGTTACTCTATCAATGATACCATTGTATTATTTGATAGAATAAGAGAGAACAAAGTTGATATGAAACGTGGAGACTATAAAGGACTTATTAATTCAAGTATAAGTCAAACAATAGGGCGTTCCATCAATACCTCTATTACAACATTCTTAATGATATCTATGTTATTTGTTATAGGTTTTGGAATTACATCATTAAGAGAATTTGCACTACCATTAATGGTTGGTATATTAAGTGGTACTTACTCTTCAATCTTTATTGCAAGTCCACTTTGGAATATATTAAAGAAAAAAGAAGCGAAAAAAGCTTAATAACTAGATAGTGAGTAATATGGTAGCGGAGAATTTATTCTCCGCTACTTTCAAGTCTATCCCTTAGTTACTATGAAGTGTTACTATTGGTTTTAAATGTGAAGAAGTTTTTAGGAGGTTAATATGGTACCTAAAAAAACCATCTGGGAGTTTAAACAAACAGATAGTCCTATAGAAAAAATTATGCAGTTTGCCAAAGTCCCTAAGCCTATAGCTACTATATTGGCTAATAGAGGGATTGACGACAAAGATAAACTAAATCTATTCTTAAATCCTTCAAAAGAACAATTTCATAACCCTTTTTTATTAAAAGACATGGACAAGGCAGTAAATAGGATTCTACAAGGCATTGATTTAAATGAAAAAATATGTATATATGGGGATTACGATGTTGACGGCATTACAAGTACAAGTACTTTATACCTATTCTTAAAAAAAGAACTGGGTGCTAATGTGATTTATTATATACCCAATCGATTAGAAGAAGGATATGGCATCAATACAGGGGCACTAAAAGCCATTAAGGAAATGGGTGTTGATCTTGTTATAACCGTTGATACAGGCATTACTGCCATTGGAGAATGTTCTTATGGTAGAGAAATTGGTTTAGATATGATCATAACAGATCATCATGAATGTCAAGAGGGTATACCTGAAGCCATTGCTGTTGTTAATCCTAAACGAAAAGATTGTAATTACCCATTTAAAATGCTAGCTGGTGTTGGTGTTGTTTTTAAGCTTATACATGCCTTAAGTATTGAAGCTTCTAATATTTCAATGGATACAATATGGAAATACCTTGATATTGTGGCAATTGGGACAGTGGCAGATATTGTACCTTTAGTGGATGAAAATAGAATTATTACATTCAATGCCTTTAAGACCATTCCAAGCACATGGAATATTGGATTAAAATCATTGTTGGCTATAAGTGAGTATAAGCCAGAGAATAAAATGACAGCAGGATTTATTGGTTTTAGATTAGCCCCTAGGTTAAATGCTGGTGGGCGTATAGGTGATGCAAAGAGGGGCGTAGAATTATTTATAACAGAGGATTATAACCATGCACTAGAAATAGCAGAAGAACTTAATAAGGAAAATAGATTGAGGCAAGAATTAGAAGAAAAGATATTCAATGAAGCTGTTAAAATAATTGAAGAAGAACACGATGTTGAAAATGAGAAGATTTTAGTTGTTGCATCTTCCCATTGGCACCATGGCGTAATCGGTATAGTATCCTCTAGAATAACAGAAAAATATTATAGACCAAGTATAATATTATGTATTGAAGAGGGTATTGCCTCAGGATCTGCAAGAAGTGTTGAGGGGTTTAGTATTTTTGATGCCCTCAGTAGCACAAAACATCTCATGAATAAATTCGGTGGACATGATATGGCTGCTGGTATGTCATTGGATGAGGATAAAATTCCATTATTAAGACAAAATTTAAATGAATATGCTTTAAAAGAAATGACAGAAGACACATTAATTCCTAAACTAAAGGCTGATATGGCCATTGGTATTGAAGAAGTAACTTTATCTCTAGTAGAGAAAATAGAGGCTTTGGAACCCTATGGGTTAGGTAATCCAGAACCATTATTTGTGGTAAAAGGTGTAACCCATACTATAAAAGCAATAGGTAAAGATAGTACCCATTTAAGAATTGATGTAAAAGAGAAGGATAAGAGAATCAATGGTATTGGATTTAATATGGCCAATTTTTGTGATTATTTTGAGGAAGGTAGTCATTTGGAAATTTTATGTGCTTTATCAATTAATGAGTGGAATGGGTTAAAAAGTTCCCAAATGATGATAAAAGATATACGACATCCTGAAAAATTAGTAATGGGGCTAAAAAACAACATAAGTGATTATAATAAAACCAAAAAAACAGGAGATAATGAGCTAAAGGATTTATTAATTAAATATGGATTAATCAATGTTTCAAGAGGTGAATTTGAACTCATCTATAAAAAGCTAAATTATTTCTATAAGATAGACAAGAAAAGTATTACAATATTTAATTTAATTAATAAATACGAAGATGATGAATTTATAAAGGTGTTAATTGTATTAGATGTCTTTATTGAGTTAGGTATAGTAACATTAAAGCTAGATTTACCATATATTACTTTCGACTTAATTAAAAACAAAAAAGTTGAATTAGAAAATTCAATATTGTACAACTTAATAAGAGAAGCTTAAACTAATAAAAGTTTTGCCTTATAAATAAAACAATGATATACTTAGTAAGGATTAGCATATAAGGAGCGATGAAGATGAATTTAAAAAAACTAATTAGAAATGTCCCTAACTTTCCTAAGGAAGGTATTATATTTAGAGATATAACAACTATTTTACAAAGTCCAGAAGGATTAAAGTGGGCAATAGAGAGTATGGAAAAATCTTTAGAGGGTCTTGAGTTTGATTACATAATTGGGCCTGAATCTAGAGGGTTTATTTTTGGTGTGCCACTAGCTTATAATTTAGGTAAAGGGTTTATACCAGTAAGAAAAGAAGGTAAATTACCTTATACAACAAAAAGCAAAGCTTATGACTTAGAATATGGTACAGCAACTATCGAAGTGCATACAGATGCATTTACACCAGGACAAAAAGTTGTTATAGTAGACGATTTATTAGCAACTGGTGGAACTTCTAAAGCCATTATTGACTTAGTTGAAGAAATGGGTGGCGAAGTAGTAAAGTTAGTTTACTTAATTGAATTAGACTTTTTACAAGGTAGAAAAGTTTTAGGGGATTATAACGTAACATCATTAATAAATTATGATGATGAAGAATAATATATAAAAGATAAAATGAGACACATAGTGTTTCTTAATGAGTGTCGATTAGTGTCGGCACTCATTTGTAAATTTAAAATTTAAAGAAGTTGCTTTGTGAATATTATAAAATATGATAGGGCTAGGGATTTCTTAATAAGTAATAACCAGTAGACACCCATCCTATATAGAAGGATTTTTGATTTATAAGAGGGTTTTGAAAGGCTGTTATGTTTTTAATATCCTGTTATATATGAAAAATTCTAATTGACAATTTAACAATAATTATCTAAAAGGCGGCGTCTTTTCTTGCAATTTATTATAAAAAAAACTATAATATATTAAAATATGACTTTAATTAATAGAAATCACGGGTGAGTGCTTATGCTAGAGGCATTATATGAACAATTATTAGAAACTGTAAAAAAATATCATCCTTCAGATGATTTTACAATGTTTGAAAAAGCTTATAAAATTGCAAATGATGCACACGGACAACAATTAAGAAAATCAGGTGAACCCTATATAATTCACCCTATTTCTGTTGCAATAATACTGGCTGAGTTAGAGTTGGATAAAGAATCTATTGTAGCAGGTATTTTACATGATGTGGTGGAAGACACATTATTGACCCATGAAGAAATTGCAAAAGAATTTAGCGAAGAAGTTGCATTATTAGTAGATGGCGTTACAAAACTAAGTCAAATTCCCTATGCATTAGACAAAGAAGAAATTCAGGCTGAAAACTACAGAAAAATGTTCTTGGCTATGGCAAAAGACATAAGAGTTGTTTTAATTAAACTAGCAGACAGACTACACAATATGAGAACTTTAAAATTTATGCCAGAGCATAAACAAAAAGAAAAAGCCAAAGAAACATTGGATATTTATGCACCATTAGCCCATAGGCTTGGTATATCAAAAATAAAAGTTGAATTAGAAGATTTATCTTTTAGATATATGAATCCAGAAGCTTACTATGAGTTAGTGGATAAAATCGATAGAAAAAGAGATGAAAGAGTCAATTATGTTGAAAATATCGTAAGTGATGTAAAAGAACAATTAGCTGATCTTGGTATTGAAGCAGATGTAGATGGACGTCCTAAACATTTCTTTAGTATTTATAAAAAAATGGTTAGTCAGAATAAAACCCTTGATCAAATTTATGATTTGTTTGCGGTAAGGGCAATTGTAGAATCGGTTAAAGATTGTTATGGCGTGTTAGGGGTTATACATGAGATGTATAAGCCTATTCCTGGTCGTTTTAAAGACTTTATCGCTATGCCTAAACCTAATATGTACCAATCCCTACATACAACATTGATTGGTCCAGAAGGAGAACCTTTTGAGATTCAAATTAGGACGTATGAAATGCACAGAACTGCAGAATTTGGTATAGCAGCTCATTGGAAATACAAAGAAGGTAAAACAGGAACGACAAAACAAGAAAGTGAAGAGCAAAAACTATCTTGGCTTAGACAAATATTAGAATGGCAAAGAGATCTCTCAGACAATAAAGAGTTTATGGATACGCTTAGAACGGATCTAGATGTTTTTACCGACCAAGTATATTGCTTTACGCCTACAGGTGATGTTATCGATTTACCTGCTGGTTCTACGCCAATAGATTTTGCATATCATATTCATAGTGCCGTTGGTAATAAAATGGTTGGTGCTAGGGTAAATGGAAGAATAGTAACCATAGACTATCAAATTAACAATGGGGACCGTATTGAAATTATAACAAGTCAAAATTCTAAAGGACCAAGTAGAGATTGGCTCAAAATAGTAAAAAGTTCACAGGCTAAAAATAAAATATCTCAATGGTTTAAAAAGGAATTTAAAGAAGAAAATATTACAAAAGGAAAAGAACTATTAGAGAAATATGCACGCTCTAAAAATATTGTTTTATCAGATATATTAAAACCTGAATGGATGAAAATTGTTCAAAGAAAATACGGTTTTCATGACTGGGACTCTGTTTATGCATCTATTGGACACGGTGGATTAAAAGAAGGTCAGGTATTAAACAGATTACATGAAGAATATAAGAAAAAACAAGTCAAACATATAACAGATGAAAGTATATTAGTGAACCTTCCTGAGAAAGAAAAACCTGAACCAAAGAAAAAATCAAAAAGCGGTATTGCAGTTAAGGGTGTTCATGATGTTGCAGTGAGATTCTCCCGATGCTGTAATCCTGTGCCAGGAGATGAAATTGTAGGCTTTATAACTCGTGGTAGAGGTGTATCTATTCACAGAACAGACTGTATCAATATGATAACATTGCCTGAGATGGAAAGACATAGATTAATTGAATCAGAGTGGGAAATTGATACTGAAAGTCATAACTTATTATACCAGGCTGAGATTCAGATATATGGAACAGATAGAACTGGTTTACTTGTAGACATATCAAAAGTTTTAACAGAAGAAAAATTACCTGTTAAATCTTTAAATGCTAGATCAAGTAAAAAAGGTGAAGCAATATTCAATATCACTGTAGAAATCAACGGTATACCTCAATTGAATAAGTTAATTAATAAAATAAGTAACTTAGAAGGGGTAAAGGATATCATAAGAACAAGTAGTTAGGAATGATAAAATGAGAGCAGTTATACAAAGGGTAAGTAAAGGCAGTGTAAAAGTTAATGGAGAAATTGTTGGCAAAATAGATAAAGGGATTTTGGCATTAATTGGTATTAGTGATTCCGATAATGATGAAACAATCCAATACATCATTCAAAAGATACTTGATTTAAGAATATTTGAGGATGATAATGACAAAATGAACCTGTCATTAAAAGATATCAAAGGGGGGCTATTGGTCGTACCTAATTTTACATTATATGGGGACTGTAGAAAAGGAAGACGTCCAAGTTATGCTTCAGGGGCCAGTGTTGAAAACGCTAGGTTAATATTTGAAAAGTTTATGACTCAATTAAAAAACAGTTATGATTTAGTAGAGCAAGGTGTATTCCAAGCAGAAATGCAAGTAGAATTACTAAATGATGGTCCTGTTACACTTTTAATTGATAGTGAACGTAATTTCTAAAGAAGGTGCTTAATAATGGAAGTGAAAACGTTAATATTAGGAGAATTACAGACAAATTGTTATTTAATTATTAACGATAAAAGTAAATCTGTAATGATAGTAGATCCTGCTACAGATTTTAACAATGAAATAGATGAAGTAATTCTTAAAAATCAATTAAAACCTGTTGCAGTATTATTAACCCACGGGCATTTTGATCATATAGGTTCTGTTGGGTACTTAAAAAATAAGTATAATGTGCCTATTTATGCGTCGAAATATGAAAATGATCTTATGTCAAATAGCGCATTAAATTTATCAAAAAGCTTTTTAAATATGAGTATTACTGGGGAAGCAGATATTATTATTAAAGACAATGCGGTAATAGAGCTAGATGGTATTTCAATTAGATGTATAGAAGTACCAGGTCATACAGAAGAAAGCATATGTTATTATATAGAAGCTGAAAACCTACTTTTTTCAGGAGACACATTATTTAGAAACAGTGTGGGTAGATCAGATTTTTATAATGGACCATCTAATACATTGCAGGAGAAAATAAAAGAAAAATTATTGGTATTGCCTGAGGAAACAAATGTATTTCCTGGACATGGCTTTGCAACAACAATAGAAGAGGAAAAAAGGAATAATAGTTACCTAAGGTGAGTTATATGAATCTAAATATTAAAGGAATAGATAATACCTATGATATTGAAATGCTCTTATCTGCTTTTTATCCTTTAGATAAAATTATTAAAAATCAAGAAACTCATAGTGATACATTATGTGTTGATATTGAGGTTGAAGATAAGATTACTATAAGCATTACGGAAAATAAGATAGAGGTCTATAAGACATCTCTTTTACAAGAAGAGGATTTTAAAAATACTAAGTTGAAGATCAAAAGGGTACTCTTTAATGCATTAACCAATATGACTAAGAAAGAATTGCCTTGGGGAACATTAACTGGCATTAGACCTGTTAAAATAGCAATGGATTTAATAAAAAAAGAAAAAAATGAAGAAGCAATAAAAACCATATTGAATGAAAAGTATTTACTCTCAGATGAAAAAATGAATTTAATGATGGAGATAGCAAAAGAAGAATTAAAAGTTCTTAACAAATACACTGAAGATGATTATAGTGTGTATATTGGCATACCTTTTTGTCCAACGAAGTGTTTATATTGTTCATTCACTTCTTTTTCTATGAATAAATATGAAGATTTATCAGATAAATATCTTGATGCATTAGAAAAAGAAATTGAATACACGTCATATAAATTTAAAGATAAGAGATTAAGAACCATTTATATTGGTGGAGGAACACCTACAGCATTATCTGAAAGACAACTGAGTCGGCTAATAAAAATGGTAGAAAAGTATTTTAATCTTACGGATTTAGATGAATATACAGTAGAAGCAGGGAGACCTGATTCCATTACTAGAGAAAAATTAGAAATATTAAAAAATAAAAATATAACAAGAATCTCTATCAACCCACAAACAATGAATCAAAAAACCCTTGATACAATTGGCAGAAGTCACTCAATTGAAGCTGTAATAGAGGTATATAACCAAGCAAGGGCATTAGGTTTTAATAATATAAATATGGATGTTATTTTAGGGTTGCCAAATGAAACAGTAGAAGAAGTAAAGAAAACTTTTGACTATGTGAAAGAAATGAAACCCGATAGTTTAACAGTTCATACTTTAGCAATTAAAAGAGGTTCAAAACTAAATATTAAAACAAACAATTACGAAGATGTAGCCACTAAAGAAGCAAATGAAATGCAAAAAATAAGCAGTGATGCTGCAAAAGATTTAGATCTAATACCTTACTATTTATACAGACAAAAAAACATAGTGGGTAATCTAGAAAATATAGGATATGCAAAAGAGAATAAGCTTTGTATATACAATATTTTAATAATGGAGGAAGCACAGACCATTATAGCACTAGGTGCAGGGGCTATTAGTAAAATTATATTTCCTAACAATAGAATCGAAAGAATAGAAAATGTAAAGAATGTAACAGATTATATAGATAGAATCGATGATATGATTAATAGAAAAGAATTGTTTTTTAAGAAGGAAGAAAGCAGATAACACATTGGTTCTTTTCAATTTATATTAAAAGGGGTAAATAATGATAAAAGAAGAAGGGCATATTATTGAAGAAATGGATAACATAATTGAACATGGTATAGAAGTAAGTCAATTATCTTATTTAGTTGGGAAAGAATTAGGCCTTAGCAAAGATGAGTGCTATGAACTAGCAATTGCAGGAGTGGTACACGATATAGGGAAACTTAAGTTAAATAAATATATTTATGATAAATATGAGGATTTAACAAAAGAAGAAAGAGTTCATGTTAGATCACACTCAAATATTGGGTATGATATATTAAAAGGCTATGATTTTTCTGATAATATTAATAAGTGGATTTTATACCATCATGAAAATTATGATGGGAGTGGCTATCCAGAAAACTTAGTAGGGGATCAAATTCCTTTAGGTGCTAGAATATTAAGGATTTGTGATACTTACTCTGCTTTAACATCTAATAGGGTATATCGAAAAGCCTTTGATTATGAAACGGCCATGAAGATGATGATAGATGAAATAAAAATTTATGATTTGGAAGTATTTATTGTTTTTCAAAAGATTATCAATGAAATGAATCTTTATGGTGAAGAAAAAAAAGATGCTTGAATTACTACTTGACAAAATAAGGAAACTTGAATACAATCAATAAAGTAGAATACTGTATATTAGTAGAAGATTTGAGTAAATAATATAATAAAGCAGTGATGAGGAAAAGTAATTTATTAGTTCTTTTACAGAGAGAGAAACCTTGACTGGAAGTTTCTTAAAGAATAATAAGTGAAAGACACCTTAGAGTGATTGGCTGAAGTGAGTAGGCTAATACGGTTCGTCGCCGTTATATGACTATAAGAGGGTTTTTAAAACCAAACAGGGTGGTACCGCGGGTATAGAATTATAACTCGTCCCTGACATTTTGTCAGAGACGGGTTTTTTTGTGTCTTAATTTATATACATTTTATTTTTGAGTACGTTTCATATGGAATATATAATAAGTCTGGCTGCCTTTCCTTTCAGCCTGTCGACGCCAGACTCATTATATATTCCATATGAAACTATGTGCAATTGGGAAGTGTATAAATAACATTAGTTTGTTTTAATTAAAGTTTAAAAATTAGTTATGAGATAGAGATTAAGGAGGGATTTTATGCTTACTCAAGCGCCTAGAGGCACTAAGGATTGGTTTGGTAAAGATATTTTATTGAAAGCAAAGATTGAAGAGTTTGCTCGTGAGATTTGTAAAAATTATAATATTAATGAAATTGCTACACCAATGTTTGAGCATACTGAGTTGTTTTTAAGAGGTGTTGGTGAGACAACGGATGTGGTTCAGAAAGAAATGTATACTTTTGATGACAAAGGTGGTAGAAGTATTACATTAAAGCCAGAAGGTACTGCAAGTGCTGTTAGGGCTTATTTAGAGAATAATATGTATGCGGAAGTGCAGCCTACAAAGTTATTTTATTTTACACCAGCTTTTAGATATGAAAAGCCACAGTCAGGTAGATTTAGACAGCATCACCAATTTGGTGTGGAATTTTTTGGTTCAACGGAACCTCAAGTGGAATTAGAGGTTATATCGGTAATCAAAGAATTATTAAATAAACTTGGATTAAAAGATGCGAAACTTCACATAAATAGTATTGGTGGTCCAGAAAGTCGTAAGAAGTATAATGAAATTTTAATGAATTTCTTTAATCAGAATAAAGATAAGTTCTGTAAGACTTGTTTAGAAAGAATGGAAAAGAATCCCCTAAGGGTTCTTGACTGTAAAGTGCCAACATGTAGTGAGTTGGTTAGAGAGGCACCTAGAACAATTGATCATTTAGAAGAAGATTGTTATAACCATTTTGAAAAATTAAAGGGGTTATTAACAGCTCTTGGTATTGAATATGTGGTTGATCCTAATGTGGTTAGAGGATTAGATTATTATACAAAAACAGTTTTTGAATTTATCAATTCAGATGGGTTGACACTATGTGGTGGTGGAAGATATGATAATCTAGTTAAAGAAATAGGGGACAAGGATGTTCCTGCAGTTGGTTTTGGAATTGGTATTGAGAGAATCATTTTATTTTTAGAAAATGAGAATATTGACTTGAATGTTGAAAAACCAATAGAAATCTATGTAGGTGTTATGGGTGAAGCTGTTATAGCTGATGCATATAAAATTGTTAAAGATTTAAGAGAGAATGGCATTAAAGCAGAAACAGATTACTTAGGAAGAAGTGTAAAAGCTCAAATGAAATATGCCAATAAAATTGGTGCTAAGTATTCAGTAGTAATCGGTGAAAATGAAATTAAAGAAAATAAAATCACAGTTAAACATATGGAAACTGGTGATCAAGTAGAATTAAAAATTGAAGAGATAACTGATTTTATGAAAAAAACGATACTTTAAGAAAAGATTTATGGAGGGATACACAATGGGTGAATCAATGCAAGGCTTGAAAAGAAGCCATCGTTGTACAGAATTATCAATGGAGAACATAGACCAAAAAGTTTTGGTTATGGGATGGGTACAAAAAAGAAGAGATTTAGGTGGTGTAATATTCTTAGATTTAAGAGATCGTTCTGGGGTATTACAAGTTGTTATTGACACAAGTACCATAGGTGCTGATTTATTTAAAAAAGCAGAAAAAATAAGAAGCGAATTCGTTGTAGCCATTGAAGGTGTTGTTGAAAAACGTTCAGATGAAACGATCAATAAAAATATTGCAACAGGAGAAATAGAAATAAGAGCCAATGATTTAAGATTGTTATCAGAAGCAGAAACGCCACCATTCCAAATAGAAGAAAACAGTAACGTAAAAGAAGAATTAAGATTAAAATACCGTTACTTAGACTTAAGAAGACCTGACTTACAAAGAAATCTTATAATGCGTAATGCAGTTTCAATACTTACAAGAGAATTCTTAAATCAAGAAGGCTTTTTAGAAATAGAAACACCTATGTTAACAAAAAGCACACCAGAAGGAGCAAGAGATTACTTAGTACCAAGTCGTGTACACCCAGGTAATTTTTATGCGTTACCACAATCACCACAGATTTTTAAACAATTATTAATGTTATCAGGCTATGATAGATATTATCAAATTGTAAAATGTTTTAGAGATGAAGATTTACGTGCAGATCGTCAACCAGAATTTACACAAATCGATATGGAATTATCATTTGTTGATGTAGATGATGTGATTGAGATCAATGAAAAGTTATTGCAAAAAATGTTTAAAGAAGTATTAAATGTAGATATTACCCTTCCAATTGAAAGATTAACTTATGAAGACGCTATGAATCGTTTTGGTTCAGACAAACCTGATACACGTTTTGGATTTGAGTTAGTGGATTTAACAGAAGTTTTAAAAGACTGTGAATTCAAAGTGTTTAAATCAGCTATTGAAAGTGGCGGCAGTGTAAGAGCTATTAATGCAAAAGGTTGTGGAGACTTCCCAAGAAGAACCATTGATGCATTAGGTGAATATGCAATGACTTTTGGTGCAAAAGGAATGGCTTGGATTGTTATCAATGAAGATGGCAGTTATAAATCTGTTATAACAAAATTCTTAAAAGATGAAGAAATACAAAATATAGTAAAATCAGTAGATGGTCAACCAGGGGACTTAATATTATTTGCAGCTGATAAAAATGATATTGTATACGATGTTCTTGGTAATCTAAGATTAGAAATAGCAAGAAGACTTGAAATTCTTAATAAAGATGAATTTAAATTTGTATGGGTAACAGAATTCCCATTACTTGAATGGGCACCAGAGCAAAAAAGATATGTAGCAAAACATCACCCATTTACAATGCCGATGGAAGAAGATTTACACTTGTTAGAAACTGATCCAGGAAAAGTAAGAGCTAAAGCTTATGATATCGTATTAAACGGTACAGAAATTGGTGGAGGAAGTATAAGAATCTATCAAAAAGATGTACAAGAGAAAATGTTTGAATGCTTAGGATTCACGAAAGAAGAAGCATATGAAAGATTTGGATTCTTATTAAATGCCTTCAAATATGGAGTTCCACCACATGGTGGCTTAGCTTATGGTCTAGATCGTATTCTTATGTTAATGACAGGCTCAGATAGTATTAGAGACGTCATTGCATTCCCTAAAATCAAAGATGCGTCTTGCCCAATGACAGAGGCACCAGGTACTGTAGAAGGGAAGCAATTAGAAGAGTTAAGTTTAAAAATTGATATGATAGAAATAGATTAAGTTGAGCGAATAATATAAGATAATGTTCAGGATGATATGTATGATCATCCTGAATTTTTATATTAGGGTATGATATTTTTTATGAAATGAATTAGAAATGTCACTTCTTTAATTAGTCTTAATATAAGTGATAAAGAATAGGGTAGCAGTAACAATGATTAAAAACTGGACTAGAAGTCCATAATTATGATAAACTGAAGATAGGGTTTAAGTAATTATAATATAATGAGGTGATCCAATGAATAATTCAAGATATACATATGGGTTTTTATTGATTATTATTGGTTTTTATGTTCTAATGAATAATTTTATTAATATAAGCATTGGAAGAGGAATACCTTTTATTATAGCATCCATTATTTTATTTGTTCTATATTTTAATAAAAAGGAAAAATGGCTTTTGTCTATGTCTATAATATTTCTTTTTTTGGGTCTGCTTAGGTTTGTTCCAACACTTCCTATTATAGGTGTTTATTTAGAAGATAGTATTTTTTATTTATTTACCGGCGTTGTATTAATGAGTTTGTATTTTAAAAGAAAAGGTTCTTTTAGTTTAGTATTAGGTTCCTTTCTTTTGTGGATCGGTATAGGAAGAGTTATATCGGTAATACCAATTTTAGTTGAAATAAATTCGGGAATATTTTTGATAAGTCTAGGCATGGCCTTCTTAACAATTTATCTAGTACGGTTCAAGAAATGGTTGCTTATACCAGCAGGTGTTTTAATTACTTTAGGTGTATGGCATATTATTGATTATTATTATGAATTTAAATTGGGGAACATAAGTATATCTGCAATTATAATAGCCTTCTTATTAATAAGCATAGGAATTAACTTGTTAATTGGAAAAGACAAAAAAACTAATAGTGATCATAAAATTAATAACAATATGAGAAATCATAATAAAATAGATGATGAAATTATCATTGATTTATCCGATGATGATGTTCAAGATAAGTAAATATAAAAAGTAGGTGATTTAGTGGAAGAAGTAGGTGTAGTTGTAGCAGAAAAAGGAAAATTCATAGTAGTTAAAATGGAAAGAAAAGAAGCCTGCTCTACCTGTGGTGCTTGTTCATTAGGAAGAGAAGACAAGGAAATGGTTTTAGAGGCAGAAAATAGATGTTATGCAAAAGTAGGAGATTTGGTTTCTGTACAATTAACTCAAGAAAAGTTTTTAAGTGCAGTATTGATAATGTACACAATACCGCTAATTTCGTTATTAGCTGGTTTAGGTGTTGGATACTTAATTGGATTTGTATTTGATATAGGGATGGTTGAATTTATTAGTGTGATTTTAGGATTCATCTTTTTAGTTATATCGTATATTGTTATTCGTAAAAACGAAGAAAAATTTCAACAAAAAAAATTCAGACCTCAAGTTACTAATGTTATAAAGCAAGATTAAATTATAAAAGTTGGAAGCTAGGCTTCCAACTTTTTATTATATTATTGTTCTAATAGTTCATTATTAATAGTAGGATCATCTTTTTTAGATGTCTCTATGGTTTCATCTACAGCTTCATTGCTAATTTCTGCAGTTTGAATATTTTCTCCTTTTGATTTTGCCGTTAGAAATTTTATTTCTTCTTTTAACTTTTTAATATCCATTTCTGCTTTTGTATATTTATTTCTCCACTTTTTACCTTCATCTTGTAATTGTTTTGCAAAATTAGTTAATTCGTTGTACTGTTGAACAATGGTGTCTTGAATTTCTATTAGAGAATCAATATTTTCAATATTATCACTTTGATCAGGGTTTGTTGAAGCAGCCATTAAAGTTGGTTGTTGTTTTTGTAAAAGGCTATTTAATAATAAGGATAATTCTCGATTCATACTTTGATTTAATAATATGTTTTCTAAATCAATTTGACTTAAGACTAAAAGATTTATATTTTGATTGATAAAACCATAATATCTTTGACCATATAATTGATCAACGATATTTGTAAAGTGTATTTTATCTATATTATCTTGTTGAGAGGAACCCTTTGTTACATCACTAAAACTTATACCATTATTAGTAGAGAAGGTTAATTTACTCGTCTTTAATTCAATCCAGTTAATCCATATGAGCTCTTGGTACTTAAAAATAATTGGCTCAATAGTATTAGGAGATGTATATATTAAACTAGAGACATCATCTTTGGTGTTGAGATAATACAATTGATTCTGACCAAATTGTTCACACATATACACTATATGAAGACAAGAATTATCATTGCATAAGCTTGAATATGTCAGTGGATTATTTTGTTTTTTTATAGATCTTTCTAGGCCCCAATCCTTGTTAGTGAAATCATATGAATATAGACCTAATTCATACTCTTCATTTTTGGTGGTACACATTAAAATTAGTTTATTATCGCTAATGGTCAAATCATATTTTGAGTCTAATCTTGGAAGTGACAACAAAGACTGTGGTGAAGAATTTGTATCATTTAAATGGTGAAATATCAAATCATAAGATTCGTCATAAGGATTATTGGCAGTATAAAATAAATAGATATCCTCTTTATGACATATAAATTGTAAGTTAGAAATATTATAAGTGTTTTGCCTATCATCTAAAATAATATCTCTTGTATAATTATCATTTTCTTCCTTAACATGAATGATCTTATTGTCTTTGCTTTTATATATGATGTGAAGATTTTTTTGTGAATCTAGTGATGCAAAATAAACAGATGTACAGTTTCTAGCTATTGGTACAATTCGACTATTATATTTGCTTGGAATAGCTTTAGAATAAATGCTTTCATTCATAAAAGATATGTAAGTGATATTCTGACTATCCTTTTTTAATAAATATGACACGAGTCAACCCCCTAAAAATTCTATTTTATAAAAGTATATTCTGACAGAAAATTTATATGATAAATTAATCTTGTACATTGTAACGAAAAAGGGACTTAATTCATAATATATATTGAAATAAAAAATATTTAAGGGGGAAGTTACCTTGTCTAATTGTAAAATTTGTTTTGATAAAAGCGGTGGAAAAGTTATGGGTAGAGCAGTAGATACTGTTTGTCCTGCATGCAGACCTGAACCAATATCTCCATTAGAAGACGCATGTGTATGCCCACCATTAGGTGAGCCAGAATTATTAACAATCGTAGCTCCAGCAGTATTTGATGAATGTGGTATTAACTTATGTAAAGTAGTAAGTATTCCAAATTGTGTGTTGGCAAATTATCCTTCACTTGCAGCAATAGACGTTGAAATTATTGACATCGACTTTAAAGTTGGTTGTCCAGAAGGCTCTGAAGTGAACTTTATTCCTAGAAGACACAATTGTATTAGAGTAACATTATCTAATATCTGTGTAAGATTCGCAGTAAAATTATTAGATCCAGAGTGTAGAATACTTGATACTTTCTGCTTCAGTACTGAATATTTACCATCTAGTCCAGAAGATCCAGATTTTGATGAAGAAACTAATCCAACTTCTATAACAGTTGACTTATATGCGCCTTATGGTGTTTCTTATATTGATTGTGCTGGAGAATGTTTACCAACTATTAACTTCTTAGGATTTGTAGAAGACAATGAATGTAGAAATAATAGCTTAAGACAGGGACTTAATGTTCAAGGTTTAGCAAAAGTAATTAAAGCTGATTTTGAAGAAGGCTTAGTTGCACTAGGTATTACTTTATATCTAAAAACAGTATACTTCGTTCAATATAAGATTAGACACGCAGGATTATGTGTACCACCAAAATGCGTACCAATCGGGCCAATCATTGATGATGCTTGCTTGAAATTCGTAGAAGGTGACTTATTAGAACAAAGTATTCAACCATTAGAACTTTGTCAAAAACCAAAATCATTCAAAAAATCTTTCCCAGTGGAAGATCCAACACCTTCATTAGAAGCTCCAATAGCTGCTCCTAAAGGACCAGTTTCACCAGTAGGAGATAGAAGACACTGCTAATAATTCTTTTTTTAGAGACGGTAGAGATACCGTCTCTTTTCTACGATACAGCACAGATTGGAAAAATAAGGAATAAATTCATTACTTTAGATGAATTAACCTAACTAAATACTATTAGTTTAAGTAGAGTTAAATGATTAAACTTCAATAATAGTTAAAAGTTGGAAAGTTTATTTTAAAGTGTAAGAAATGTGTAGGTCTAATTGTTATATATATATAAGAGTTTTATGAAGTGAAAAATATTAATATTTTGTAATCTAAAATAAGAAAAACATAATAAGAAATACATAAATTGTAGGAGAGATACTTTTTGAAATTCTTATTAGAATAGCACAGAGTATATTAGTCATTGTATTTGGTTTTTATTATTACTATTCATTGGAACCTAAAATGAATATAAGTAGTATTATGGTTGGAAATTTACAAAGGAACAATACACAGATATAACACTACAAAAGAGGGGATGTATAATGGATATTAACTTAAGTTTTTTAGAGTATATTTTAAGTGAAATTAATAATGTGTATGATCAAAATTCTAAGAAGACAATAAGATTACTTGATTATTCACCATTAGTGCATTCAATTACCGATGACCTTATGGAGAGAAAAGAACATAAAATGTTAGCAATTGTTTTTGAAATGTTTGGATCTCTAGAGCAATCCTTTTTTAGAATTGAAAATCTATCGAAGAAACAAAAAAGTACTTATGCAGATATGGCTCCATATTGGACTTTTGTTTTCATAAATATTAGCAGTATGTATTATTGCTTGAATGGAAACAAACAATATGGATTAAATTTAGCTAGGAATAATTACTTTAACCAATTAGAAAATCTTGATTATCTAAGTAAGAAAGAATACATTAATAGTAAAGTTGCAAATTATTGTAAAAATCTGTATAGACCTTATTATACTGAATTGTTAGGAGATACTTGTCTCTTATTTGATTATAATATGGCTAAAGATTATTATGAAAAAGCAAAACTTCTATTTGTAGAGGTAGATGAAGATGAACAAGCTGGAATGGCCAATGATTATCACTTTTCAGGCGCAACTTATATATTGTATAAGCATCTTAGCTATTGTAACTTTATCAAAGCATTTTTTGATGACTTTAATGGGATAAGCGCATAGAACAGAAAGAAAGATTAGCTAGTAAATTGTATAGTATTTAGTGCAGTAGATCCCTTAAATTATTATAAGGGGCCAGTTAAATTAGGAGGGTGAAATGAATAAGCGTACTATATTTGGCAGTATAGTTATTTTAGTTTTTTTCTTATTGGTAATTTGGTACTATTTAACCCAAGACAAACCAATGTTGATTAGGTCTGATACAATATTAAATTTAAAACGTGAAATGCTAGCATTAAATAGGATGGAAGCTAAAGAAATGGGTATATTAACCAAGTCTACTGTTGAAATTCAAGAAATTAATATTAATTCAACAAAAATTACTATTCAAGGTGAAGTTAAGTATAGTGGTAAAACAGATTTATTTAACCTAGTTGGCGATTTAAAAAAGCAAGATGATCATATTGTGGTTGGAGAATTAAAAGATGAAAAAAATAATTTTATTGTTCTATACAATAGTTTTGTTTTGGGAAAGTTAGATGAATTACCTGTGTATGATTTTGAAAAGAAGTATAATTCGAATACAAATCTGATGTGTTTATATTTACTTAAGAAGGATAGTAATGATTTGACAATTATGGAATGGTATAACCATAATGTTGAAATTGATTTTGAACAAAACTATTTACCAGCAAGCCAAGAAGATACTCAAATGATGTGGATGTTAAAATTACCAATGGACTTATAAATCACTTACAATGGCTTTTAATGATTATGGGTGGTGTTATAATTGGAGGCATACTTAATAAATTAGTAAGATTTTTCTTCAAGAGATATTAAAATAGAAGTATAAACAATAATTGAGTTATCAATAAAAAGAAAATAGTATCAAATCTTTAGATATGGATAGACTCTTAAGTAAACTTTGTTTTATAAGGAGTCTATAAAAATGATAATAAACCCATATGATAACATTCTCGGAAAATCAAAATCCATCTTAGAAAGTAGATATCCAACCGCTTTAGAAAGATATATTATGCCAACGAGTGTTTATTGTTTTGATAGATTATTTATAAGAAAGAACCGTAAAAAAGCGATTGAATACTTAAAACAAAAAGAATTTCCTTTATTTAAAACCATTGAAATAGAAACTATTAATAGGTGTAATGGGACATGTTCTTTTTGCCCAGTAAATAAAAATGCTGATCCAAGACCATTAAAATTAATGGATGAATTATTGTTTATATCCATAATGAAAGAGTTAAGAGGCTTAAATTATTCTGGAAGTATAGGATTATACTCAAACAATGAACCATTATTAGATAAGAGACTTACACACTTCTTGCAGATTGCTAAAAGTTTTGTACCTAATGCTAAATTGTATTTATTTACCAATGGTAGCTTGTTAACCATTGAAAAGTACAAAGAATTGATGAAATACCTTGATTGGATAACCATCGACAACTATAATGATCGTCTAACATTAAATGAAGCAACAAAAAAAGTATATCAATATGCTATTAGTACACCACATAAAGCCAAAACTCATATTTATCTTAGAAAAGAAAATGAAATATTAACCAATCGAAGTGGGCAGGCTAATAATCGAAGTAAAAATAATATTGGTTTAAAATCAGTATGTATGTACCCTTTTGAACAAGCAGTTATTCGTCCTGACGGTAAGATGAGTTTGTGTTGTAATGATGCCACAGGTAAAGTGACTATGGGAGATTTAACTCAACAATCTTTATACGAGATATGGCATAGTAAAATATACAATACCATTCGGTACAATTTATTAGAAGATAGGAAAAAGAATCATTTATGTAACCAATGTGACATAGTAACGGCAAAGTTAGACGTAGGTTCTAATTTCAAAGTGAAAAATATAATTAAAATGTTTAAGGTATAGGTGGTGACATCTATATCTTTTTATTATCCTTTGTAGCAGACTAACTTGTATTAAAAGCGATATATTGATATAATTCAATAACAATCACTATGATAGCAAAAGAGGAGGAAAAAAATGGAACTTATATTATTGAGTATATTAATACTATTAACCCTTATAAACTTAATATTGGTTTATAAAAATTTAACCCAAAATAGCCAATCCAATAATGACCAACAAACCATTTTGTATTTGGATAAAGAATTATCAAGACTAGAAAATTCTTTTAAAAATGAGTTCAATAGAAATAGGGATGAAATACATAGAAATGGCTTAGAAAGCAGAACTGAGTTAAGCAATTCATTAAAGGGGTTTCAAGAGTCTGTTTTACAAAGAATGATGGAAATTGCCAATTTACAAAAAGGACAGCTGGATACTTTCTCTAATCAATTGACCTCACTAACGAGAATGAATGAAGAAAAGCTGGAGAAAATGTCTCAGATTATAGAGGCAAGATTAACCAATGTACAAGAACAGATTAATAATAATGCTAAGGAAAATCGTGAAGAAGTAAGTAAATCTCTAAAATCATTTGAAGAAATATTTACATCGGATATCAATAAATTTAGCGAATTACAGAATCAAAAGTTTAGTGAATTAAGCAACAAGCAAAATGAATTAATCGATAAAACAGAAGCCAAATTAGATAAAATGAGAGAAATTGTTGAAGGTAAATTAACATCTCTACAAGCAGACAACAACAAACAACTTGAAAAAATGCGTGAAACCGTTGATGAAAAACTACATAAAACATTGGAAACAAGATTAGGACAATCCTTTAAAATGGTTAGTGATAAATTAGAACAAGTTCACAAAGGTCTTGGTGAAATGCAAAGTCTTGCCAATGGTGTTGGTGACCTTAAAAAAGTACTGTCGAATGTAAAAACAAAAGGGGTACTTGGAGAATATCAATTAGAAAATATCCTAGAACAAATATTAACACAAGAGCAATATGGAAAAAATGTAAAAACCAAAGAAGGAAGTAATGCCATTGTTGAATTTGCAGTAAAACTGCCAGGAAGACACGATAACAACAAAGCTGTATGGTTACCAATGGACTCAAAATTCCCAACAGAAGCCTATCATCTGTTAATTGATGCTTATGATCAAGGCAATACAGTTTTAATAGAAGAAACAAAAAAACAATTAGCCAATACAATAAAAACATTTGCCAAAGACATAAGGGACAAGTATATAGATCCGCCAAACACAACAGACTTTGGTATTATGTTCTTACCATTTGAAGGGCTATATGCAGAGGTATTAAGATTAGGTTTATTCGAAACATTACAAAGAGAATACAAAATCATAATAACAGGACCAACAACAATATCAGCATTACTAAACAGTTTACAAATGGGCTTTAAAACATTAGCCATAGAAAAACGATCCAGTGAAGTATGGCAAGTACTAGGGGCAGTTAAAGCAGAGTTTAGTAAATTTGGTGAAGTCCTAGAAAAAACTCAAAAGAAACTAAACGAAGCAAGTAGCGTTATAGAAAAAGCAGGCGTAAGAACAAGAGCCATAGAAAGAAAACTAAGAGATGTAGAAGAATTACCACAAGAACAAGCAATGGATTATCTAGAGGATAATATAGTATAAGCAATAAGAAAAAAATGATTTAATTATATATTTTAGAACAGAGAAAAGTAAGATGTAAAAAAGAAAGAGTTTACTTGAGGGCTATATACAGTTTTGGCGTCGACCGGCTGAAAGGAAAGGCAGCCAAAACTGTATATAGCCCTTAAGTAAACGACTGACCCAACGACATAAAAAGAAGATTTGATAAAACTATCTTTTAACAACAATAATCTTATTAAAAGTATCCAACAATATGATTGCAATTGCAATCACCCCAGCAATTTGTAAAGTCTCTAACCCATATTGGGTAGACATTGTAAAATCATCAGTAATGATATAAAAAACAGTTCGATACATCCCAGCACCTGGAACCAAAGGAATAATTCCAGAAATTAAGAAAACCGTTACAGGGGTTTTCTTTTTTTTAGCAAGAATATGTGCAGTAAAAGCAACTGTCAATGCACCAAAAAAAGAAGATACAACAACGGTGAGGGAAAAATTCATACAAATAAAATAAACACCCCATCCAATTGCTCCAGTAATACCACAAGGAATTAAATGTTTTTTAGAGATATTAAAAATAATAGCAAAAAAATAAGTGGCAAAAAAAGCAGAAACAACTTGAACAATCATCTAAAAAACACCTCCCAAAAAGGCAGAAAAAACACTTAACCCGATACCAACGCCAACAGCGATAGAAATAGCTACGATTAATGCTTCCACTGCTCTAGATACCCCAGACACCAAATCACCTTGTATGGTATCACGAATTGCATTTGTAATGGCAACTCCAGGAACAAGGGGCATAATAGAACCAATAATGATAACATCTAAGTTATTCCCTATAGGAATATATTGAACAAATATAATGGTTAAAATGGCTAAAATAAAACTACTAGATAAATCTAAGAAGAATCTAGAAACTTTATATTTTTTTAAGAAAATTTGTATGGAAGCTATTGCAATACCATTGATGACAGAAACAATAAAGTCAAAAAAATGTCCACCAAATACAATGGTAAAAAAACCAGAGGCCAAAGCAACAGCACTAATCATAATCAAATTATTATAGGGCTTGGAAGCTTTAACCATTTGTAGTTGCTCATAAGCAGACTCTAAAGAAATTTGATCTGTACATAGTTTCCTTGAAATATCATTGGTTTCTACTACTTTGCTTAGATTAATCTTTCTGTTACTTACTCTTTTAACAAAAGTAATCATTTCAATACTTGGGTCATCTAAAGTGGAAAAAATACCTGTAGGTGTAACAAATGACTCAATAACCTTAAAATGAGATAAGGATAATATTCTATTAATTGTGTCTTCAACTCGATAGGTTTCAGCACCATTTCTTAACATTAATTCTCCAGCAAGTAATGCTGTATTAAATAGCAACTTATGATTCATAGGACCACCTTATAAATATATTATATATTTTAATCAACTAAAGTCTAAAATTAGTTTATAATAGATATTGTCGTATAAAGTAACAGTATAATTATACTACATTTGGTGAAAAAATACTTAAAGATAATAAAATTACTTTGGTACTTTAGAAAAATAAAGCATTCCAATATTTTTCAAAATATGGTATAATACTTCAAAAAAGCGAACGGAGGACAAGTAATAATGTATAGTTTTGATATTATTAAATCAGCAGATCCAGAAGTAGCAAGCGCTATGGAAAAAGAAATAGGTAGACAAAATAGTCATATAGAATTAATCGCTTCAGAAAACTTTGTAAGTAAAGCGGTTATGGCGGCAATGGGAAGTCCATTAACTAATAAATATGCAGAAGGATACCCAGGAAAAAGATATTATGGTGGATGTGAATTTGTTGATGTCGTTGAAGATTTAGCAATTGAAAGAGCTAAAAAATTATTTGGAGCAGACCATGCTAATGTTCAACCTCATTCAGGTGCTCAAGCTAATATGGGTGTTTTCTTTGCTGTATTAGAGCCAGGAGATACAGTTCTTGGAATGAATTTAGCACATGGTGGTCATTTAACTCACGGTAGTCCTGTTAATATTTCAGGAAAACACTATAATATTATACCTTATGGCGTTAATGATGATGGTTTTATTGATTATGATGAATTAAGAAATAAAGCAGTAGAAAGCAAGCCAAAGCTTATTATAGCAGGAGCGAGTGCTTATCCTAGAAGTATAGATTTTGCTAAGTTTAAAGAGATTGCTGATGAAGTTGGCGCATACTTTATGGTGGATATGGCTCATATTGCAGGTTTGGTTGCAGCAGGTCTTCATCCAAATCCAGTGCCATATGCTGATTTTGTAACAACAACAACTCATAAAACTCTTAGAGGACCAAGAGGTGGAATGATTCTTTGTAAAGAAGAACATGCCAAATTAATTGATAAAGCAATGTTCCCTGGTATACAAGGTGGTCCATTAATGCATGTTATTGCTGCAAAAGCTGTAAGCTTTGGTGAAGCATTAGAGGATTCATTTACAGTATATCAAGAGCAAATCTTAAAAAATGCTAAAGCATTAGCAGAGGGTCTTACAAAAAGAGGATTTAATCTTGTATCAGGTGGTACAGACAATCACTTAATGTTAGTGGATTTACAAAACTTAAATATTACAGGTAAAGTAGCTGAAAAACAATTAGATGAAGTGCGTGTCACTTGTAATAAAAACTCTATACCAAACGACCCACAAAGTCCATTCGTAACAAGTGGTGTTAGACTTGGAACACCTGCTGTAACGGCAAGAGGTATGGTAGAAGAAGATATGGATGTTATTGCAGAAGTGATTCACTTAACATTAACTGACTTTGAAAATAACAAAGAAATAGCAATTAAAAAAGTAGAAGAATTAGTTAGTAAGTATCCGTTATATTAATAAATAAACAAAGGGAAATCATAAAAATGATTTCCCTTTGTTATTGAATTAATAGCCCAATTCTTCTCCAACAAGTATCACATGAATACGATCTTTTTCTCTTGAATATCTAGTCGTTACAACAGCACAACATATACAAGATTCCGTTAAACAGTTTTCGCATTTACCTGTTTTTGAACAGGGGGTATTAATATTTAATCGAATCGTATTTGGAGGTGATGCTATATTATGTACACGTCTAATGGCATCATCCACATTTGTTGTGAGTTTGTTCATACCAACAACTAAAACAACCTTTTTAGGTCCATAGATAAGAGCGGCAACCCTATTGCCGTAGCCATCAATATTGACCAATTGACCATCAAGAGTAATGGCATTAGAACTCATAAAATACACATCAGCATGAAAAGCATCTTTATATACTTTATCTTTTTCTTCTTTGGTCTTAGCCTTATTTTTGCTTAATATATTGTATTTTGCCGTATCGATTTCATCTATTAAACCAATTTCGTTTAAACTCACAGAACCCCCATAAGATATAAGATCACCTTCATTGATAAAACTAAGGGCTTTTTCTAAAGCGTCTTCCTTTGTGTCACAATAACAAGCAGTAATATTTCTCTTTTCAAAATTTCTAATAAGAGTTTTGGATACATTTTGATAATGTAGTTTTTTACCTAACATTATTAATCCACCTTTCTAAAGTAATCTTTTTTCTAGTATATCATTTTTGATGTTTTAAATAAAGAATGCTAAGAGGGCCATATTAGTTTTTACCTGAGGTAGGCATATAATTTATAAACAAGTATTGGATTGTTAGATAGGGATATTGGCTATAATAGTAATATATTGTATTTGTCATAACCTTAATGGCTTTGGAAGTCAGGTATTTTATTTAATGTAAGATTTAGGATAATTTTTCTTTTAAAAAATGTGAGGCTTATGTTATAATTGTATTTGCTTTGTATAAAGGAGGTTTTAAAACATGTCTGATTTCCAAGTAATATCTGACAGTTCTTGTGATATACCTGATGAGATTGTTAAGAAGTACAATATTGAAATAGTACCTTTTTATGTCTCTTTTGATCAGGTAGAATACTATAAAGAGAAGGTAGATATAAGCATCACGGATTTTTATAGTAGATTAACAAGTGAAGAAGTTTTTCCAAAGACATCTTTGCCGTCAGTTCAAGATTATATTAATGTTTTTACAAAATATATAAAAGAGGGCAAAGATATTCTATGTCTTTGCTTATCAGATAAATTCAGTGGTTCTTATCAATCAGCAGTAAATGCAAAAAATATTCTTGAGGAAGAATATGAAAATGCTAAAATTTCAGTTGTTAATTCTATTTTGGCCACAACAGGACAAGGGTTGCTTGTTATAGAGGCTGCAAGGATGAAAGAGGATGGATTATCACTAGAAGAAACTCTAGAAAAAATAGAGATATTAAAAGAAACAGCAAGGGTAATGTTTACAGTGGGTACATTAGAGTATCTTCAAAAAGGTGGCCGTATAGGTAAAGCAAAGGCATTAGCAGGAACAATGCTTAATCTAAAGCCTTTATTGGTTTTAAAAGAAGGCGAACTTTTTCCATACGGTACAATTAGAGGTCGTAAAAAATCTTTAAAGAAAATTATTGAGATGACTAAAGAGTATTTTGAAGAGATTAAAGAAAATTTTAATGAGTATAACTTTGCCGTAACAACAGGTACTTTCTTTGATGAAGCAGTAAAAGTTAAAGAAGAATTGGAAGAAGAATTAGGTGTTAAATTAGACAATCCAATATTTAGTGTTGGTGTTACCATTGGTACCTATACAGGTCCAGATCCAATAGGCATATGTTTTGTTAAAAAGTATGAAAAAATATAATGAATTGAATATATGGGTATGAGTTATTAAATAGCTTATTATTACATATAATAAGACAAGTAGATATACTTTAATATCAAGACTTTTACTACAGACTAGTAAAAGTCTTGTATTGGGTTAGAAGAAATTAACTTTACTAAGAAGAGGTGGATTATCATTAGTCAGTATATTCCTTATTTATTATTTGTAGTTGGTTTTTTTATGATTATTAAAGGCAGTGATTGGTTTGTTGATGCTACAATATGGATTGCAAAAGTCTTAAGGATTCCTAATATTATAATAGGCGCTACTTTGGTTAGTTTATGTACAACTCTGCCTGAAGCTATGGTTTCTACAAGTTCAGCATTAAAGGGAAACCCTGATATCGCTTTTGGTAATGCAATAGGATCCATTGCTTGTAACACAGGACTTATATTAGCAATAACAATTATTCTTACTAGACCTACATTAGGGGATAAGAAAAGAATTTTTGGTCAAGGATTTTTTGTTTTAAGTTTGCTTGGTTTTATAACAGTAACGGGTATGATTACAGGTTATATCTCTTCATTAATAGGAAATCTTTTATTAGTTTTACTAGGTGTTTACATACTATACAATGTTGCTTCATCTTACAAAATGAAGAAAAAGACACCACAACGTGAAGAAAGAGTAGATGTAAATGGAAAATTAATATTGCAAAATGCTTTCTTGTTTATTATTGGCTTGGTACTAACTATATGGGGCGCAAACCTTTTAGTTGAGAATGGAGAAATAATTGCAAAATTATTAGGTATCCCAGATGTAATTGTTGGATTAACGCTTACAGCTTTTGGTACATCATTACCCGAATTAGTTACTGCTATTACAGCAGTGGTAAAAAAAGCACAAGATATATCCATTGGAAATGTATTAGGTGCTAATATCTTAAATATATTATTAGTAATTGGAGTGGCATCAAGCATACTACCTATACCTATGCAACCAGATTGGATATCATTCCACTTGCCTTTTGTAAGTCTTATTGTTGGATTGGTTGTTGTGTATGCTTTAATGAATCAAAAACGGTTTAATAGATGGAACGGTATTGTTATACTGAGTACCTATGCTGTTTATTTATTCTTTACAATTTCAAGCACATTCTAAAAAATAAAACCCACTTTTCAAAGTGGGTTTTATTTTTTTTTAGTAATTATTCATATTCGTTGAACTATTATAAACAGAAGAAGGGATATAAGTGTTTTCTTGATATCTGTTTTGACTCATATTACTTTGTTGATTTTGATAATTTGAGTTGTTGTTTACATATCCATTTTGCATAGAAGAAGCATTGTTATAAACAGAAGAAGGTATATATGGGTTATGGTGAATGTTTTGGTTCATACCACTTTGTTGATTCGGGTAGTTATTGCTGTAACTATTTTGCATACTACTTGAATTACTGTAAACAGAAGGTGGTATATAAGAGTTAGAATGTGTCGTATAACTCATAGTGTTTGGTTGAGGACTATAAGAGTTATTTGTCATACTAGGTTGGATATTTGAATTACTGTTATAAACAGAAGAAGGTATATATGAATTAGTATGATAATTTGACATATTACTTTGTTGAGTTGGATAGCTATTTGGCATAGGGCTATTTGTATTATTATATACAGTAGACGGTATATATGAATTTGTATGATAGTTTTGATTCATAGTGTTCATTGGTGATGAAGTATTGGTGTAAGTGGAAGATGGTATATACCCATTTGAATTATTATATTGGTTTTGATTTTGGTAATTTTGTTGATTATTATTTGTGTAAGTTGATGCTGGAATATATGAGTTTGAATACATTTGTATTTCCTCCTAAAATGATAATTTTTTTTGGGACAATTATATTATTCGTTCTAATTTAGATTTTATACTTGAAGATGATGAATGATAAAAACTGTTATAAATAGATTATAGTGTATTTTTTATTTCTAATAGGTAAAACTACAGTTAGAAATAAAAAAAAATAATAAAGGAATGATAAAGTTATGATTCATAATAATCCAGATTTAAACAATACATTAAAAAACAATAACCAACCTACATCAAAACCGTATATGGGAAACTATACATCAGCAGAGATTGGCAATATGGCAAGAATGGGATTGCTTGGAGGAGAACTTAATAAATCATCCCAAAAACAAGAAATGAAGCTAAATAATGAAGATCCTCAAAAATTCTTTTAGGGAGATGAATTATGGATTGGGTAAGAAATTATTTTGTTCAAGAAAATGAAAAGGGTGAACTTGAATTAATCGTATATTTAAATGAATACGATATTGAATTTGGTTCACTAGAAAATATAAATAAAAATAAGGATATTCTTATTTCTAAAGTCAATGCGTTTGTAGAAGAAAAAGTACCTCATCTTAGGGTGAAATCAGTTAAGGTTGTATTAGGAGGCGTGCTGTTAGCTACAATGCCTTTTGCATCAATACAAAGCATACATGCATCAGCAAATCAAAATAATCAAACCACTCAAACCACCAGCTATCAAGTTAAATCTGGTGATAGTTTATGGAAAATTGCAAATCAATTTAACATAAGCGTAGATAGTATTAGATCCCTTAATAATTTGAACTCAGATACAATACTTGTAAATCAAGTATTAATAATTCCATCAAACAGCGCTCAAAAAAGTACCCATACTGTTGTATCAGGAGATACTTTATGGAGAATTGCTAATAACTATAATACAACAGTCAATGCTATTAAAAATCTTAATAACTTAACTTCAGATACTATTCATCCAGGCCAAGTTTTAATAATTAATCAACAAAATAACAATACTGGTAGTTCAAATACAGCCAATACTTCTTATACTGTAAAAAGTGGGGATACACTTTGGAAAATTGCCAATAATTTTAATACAACGGTAAACGCTATAAAAACAGCTAATAATTTAACCAGTGATGTCATTAGAGTGGGACAAGTTTTATCCATCTCAGGTACACAAAGTAATACAACTACATCTCAAACACCAACAAAACCTTACGTAACATATACAAATCATACTGTAAGAAGTGGAGAGAATTTTTGGAGCATTGCCCTAATGTATAGAATTCCTATGAACGAAGTATTAGAAGCGAATAATATGAATCAGAATTCCCAACTGTCAATAGGACAAGTTCTTAGAATACCGGTACATCATATTCCTGTAAAAGAAGTTGTCAGCAGTAAACATGGAGAACTTTTAGATTGGTGGACAGAAGCACAATATGTTTTTGCAACAAACGATATAGCAACTGTTACAGATTTTCAAACAGGGAGAAGTTTTCAGGTCAAAAGAACGACAGGTGCATTTCACGCAGATTGTGAACCCCTAACAGCTAGGGATACAGAAATTGCAAAATCTATTTGGGGTGGTTTTTCTTGGGCGTCAAGACCAGTAATTGTTAGTGTAAATGGTAGAAATATTGCTGCATCCATGTCTTATATGCCTCATAGTGTTCAATACATTCAAGGAAATAATTTTGATGGGCATTTTGACATACATTTTCTTAATAGTACAAGACATGTAGATAATCAAATCAATCCACAACATCAAAGAGATATAAGAGTTGCGGCAGGACTAGAACAATTATAATATAAAAAGGTAGAGGATTAAAGTGAGAATTATTTTTATAGTGGAAGAGTTATATGGTATATTAACAAACTTTATTTTTAGATGTCTAAATCCATTCAAAAAAATTATGATAAAAACCGAAGCCAAAGTTCATAAATTTAATAACAAACAAGCTGTATTAATTCTTAAAGAGAATGGCTTTACACAAGAATATTATTTGTTTAAGTATTATTTACTGTATATTAATAATGGGTCTTTATGGGCAGACCTAGACTTTAAAAGTTCTAGTCATTTTTATAGTCCATTTATAAATAAAGGCTTATTTGGGCAACCAAATTCAAGAAGAACAGCTAATAAATATTATGACAAGGCGAAAAAAGCCTGGAAGAAACAAAACTTTGAAAAGGCAATGTTTTATTTAGGAGCATGTACCCATATCATTCAAGATTTAACGGTTCCACAACATGTGGTTGTTAAATTACTTGATGATCATAGACCTTATGAAAACTATGTTAAATTTACCTATAAAAATGTTGCTGAGTATAAAACCATAAAAGAGCCAATTATTCTAAGCAATGTAGACAACTATTTGAACTTTAATGCATTAAAAGCAATTAAATCTTATAAAAAATACAGACACTTAGGAAAAAGAAGTAAGTTTCATATGTGGTCAATTCATAATTTGCCTTTGGCCCAGAGAACAACAGCAGGATGTTTTATAACATTTCTTGAGGATGTAGGGTACTATAACTGATTTTTAGTGATTTGAAAAACAAGTTGTCATATTTGCCAATACCCATAATATAAATATAATAAGTAAAAATATGAGCTAAGAAGATATATATCTTTATTAGCTCAAATTTATAATGGGGTATAATATGTTAGATTATAATGAAGATATTAAAGTCTCGTTTCAGCGAGTTAAAAGGTATTGGCAATTATTTGATATGAGCTCTTCTTTTGGTGATAATATGTTTATCCTAAGAACCATTGAAGGGGAGTTAAAGGAGCTTTATGAAAAAATGCTATCCTATAATGCTCATATTGAATGCAATAAAATGACCCAAGAAAATGAAATGTTAAATGTCAATGAAATTGAAGGCTGTAGTTCAAGATAATAATAAAAATATAATAGGGGGATATGTGGTGATGGAAGATAATTTGTTTGAAAAGATTTTTGAAGGGGTAGCATCTTTATGTGAAAGACAGGGGATTAAAAAATTAAAAAAAATAGAGTTAATAGTTAATAAAGATAGTAATATAACAGAAAGTAAATTAAGAGAAGATTTGAATATAAAACTTCCTACATACGTAAACAAAAAAACAAAAGTGATTTTAAATACAGATGATATAGGTGTTAGAGCTATTATTAAAAATGTAGAGTAAAATGTTGAACATATATAGAACTATCAAATAGGGTAGTTCTTTTTTTATGTATAGGAAATAACTATTTCCTATACATAAAAAAGTTAATTAAAAGCTTCATTCCTAAGAACTAAGGTGACTTAGATAAGTAATTAATAAATGTTTTTAGTTTGATGGAGTTACTTTGTTCTATGATAAAAAATTATAAGTATTTTTAAAGGGTAGAAATTTTTCCAAAGTTTGATGTACACAGGTACAAATTCGTATATTTTTTATATTATATATATAAGGAAGGTAAAGAAATAGGGGGAGTTGAAGTTGGAAATAGCAAGAGGTTGCCCAATTGGAGCAATGCCATATACGATTAAAGAAGGAGATTCTTTATATACTATTGCCCAAGAACATAACACTACAATCGATATCTTGTTAAGAATTAACCATGGATTAGAGGAAGATTTCATACCAGCAGGCGTTACCATCTGTGTGCCTATGGATATAGAAATATGTCCTGGTGAGTTATATGAAGTTCAAGAAGGCGATCGATTGTATGAGATTGCAGAGAGATACAACCTTAGGGTTATTGATATAATTAGAAACAATCCATTTATTGATGTTTATAATTTAATGATAGGAACAAGACTTTGCATTCCAATACCTACACAAGATTGTCAAGAGGGTGATAGAATATACATTTATCAAGAAGGAGATACAATTACGACTATTTTAGAGAAATTCGATTTAAGTTTTCAAGAATTTTATAGAGCCAATGAGCATTTGGACTTGCCAAGGCTTACAATGGGAGATAGGATTTGTATTCCTGATAAGAAAGGATTTAATGTATCAAGAAGTGGAAAAGAATATATCATTGGTATGGGTGAAGATATCTATGGTTTGTCTTCAAGATTTAGAGTTAGTGTAGGAGAATTGCTAATAGATAATCCAAAATTTAGTCCGTCAGATTTTATAAGTGGCAGAGTAATAAGTTTGCCAGTAAGAGCTAGAGAGGTATTTTAATCTCTACAGATGGAAAACATACAGTTTATTAAACTGTATGTTTTTTTTATTGAAATATATAAAAAGTTAGTTGCATTGTTTACAATAGCCATAAAGTTCAAGTTTATGATCAGTCAATGTAAAAGACTTGCTTTCTGAAAGATTTTCTAAGATTTTAATTGGACAGTAATCTATCACTTCCATTTTCCCACACCCTTTACAGATAAGGTGATGGTGATGATTTTCAATACATTTAAGTTTATAATGTGCAGTACCGTCATCAGAAATAACTTTATGAACTAAATCAAATTCATTCAGTAGTTCTAGATTTCTATAGATGGTCGTTATATTCGTATTTTTTTTATGCTTTATACATTCTAAGTTTATACCTTGAGCTGTAAGCAAATTATCTTTTTGCTCTAGTAAGACAGTAAGTATTGTTTTTCTTTGGGGGGTTGTTTTGTAACCTTTTTTCTTAAGAAGTATTAATAGTTGGTCTAAGTCCATATCGATACTCACTCCTATTATTGATAGAATAATAATATCAAATTCATAATTCAGGTGCAAGGGAATTATTCTGTAGGTCATGTTGGTTGACTTATACCCTTTAATAAGGTAAAATTCATAGTGAACTAGTGGTGTGGACTCCAGTGAAATTAATAAAGAGATAGGAGTTTTATATGAAATTATTAAATAAATTAGAGAGAAAATTTGGTAAGTATGCAATACATAACTTAATGTTCTATATTGTTATACTGAATATAATAGGGTTTATTCTTATTTACCTTGATCCAAGAAATATTGTAAAATTATATTTAATACCAGAGATGTTTTTTGCAGGGGAATATTGGAGAGTTTTTACTTTTCTAATGATTCCGCCAACAGATAGCATTATTTTCTTTGCATTTGTATTGTATTTTTACTACCTAATAGGTAATACTTTAGAGTCCAATTGGGGTACCTTTAAATTTAATGCTTATTATTTTATTGGCGTATTAGGAACAATTACTGCAGCTTTAGTATTTAAGTATCCAATGACGACGGTATATTTGAATTTATCTTTATTTCTTGCATTTGCAAAACTTTTTCCAGACTTTACAATTAACCTGTATTTTATTTTACCAATTAAGATAAAATATTTAGCTTGGATTCAATGGGGATTTTTCATATATACACTGATAATGGGTAATAATATAGAGAGAATAGCTATTACAGTAGCTTTAGTAAATTATTTTCTCTTCTTTGGTAAAGAATACTTTAGCAAGCAAAAAGCTTATTCTAGAAAACAAAGTTTTCAAAAGAAAGCTCAACCAAGTAAACACACAATTCATAAATGTACAACTTGTGGAAAAACGGAAAAGGATGACCCTAATTTAGAATTTAGATACTGTTCTAAATGCAATGGTCATTATGAATATTGTTCTGAACATTTATTTTCGCACAATCATAAAAACTGATTAAATAAATTATATTGAGAAGTTTACTGTAAGTTCCAACAAATTAAATGTAAAAACATACAAAAAAATATAAAATTTAACAAAAAATAAATTGATTAATTGTGCAAAGTTAATTATAATCTAATAAGGCTGGAGTTTAATTTTTTAGGTAAACTCTTTAATAATGTTTTCTATACCATAATAATGGAAAAGCTATAAATTATAAGATAAAAATACAATGGAGGATTATATGAAAAAGACTAAAATAATATGTACGATTGGACCTGCTAGTGAAAAAGAAGAGGTTCTAGTTAAATTAATGGAAAACGGAATGGATATTGCTAGGTTGAATTTTTCTCATGGTGATTATGAAGAGCATTTAAACCGTATCAATATTATTAAAAAATTAAGAAAAGAGACTGGAATTCCAACAGCTATTCTTTTAGATACAAAAGGACCAGAAATTCGTACTGGTGAATTTGAAGGTGGAGAAGCTGTTTTAAAAGCAGGTGAAGAATTTGTTATCACAACAAAAGAAGTTGTAGGAAATGACAAATTAGCTTATGTAACTTATGAAAACATCACTAAGGATGTAAAACCAGGAAATACAATCTTAATTGATGATGGTATTATTGTACTTACTGTTAAAGAAGTAAAAGAAACAGAAGTAATTTGTGTTATTAAAAGCGGTGGAGAAGTAGCTAACAGAAGAGGGGTTAATATACCTAATGTAAATATTAGTTTGCCTCCAATCACTGAAAAAGATAAAAACGATATTATCTTTGGTATTAAAAATGATATTGATTTTATTGCAGCATCATTTGTAAGAACAGCAGGAGCGGTAAGAGAAATTAAACAAATATTAAAAGATCACAATGCAGAGCATATTCAAATAATCGCTAAAATTGAAAACCAAGAAGGGTTAGATAATTTAGATGCTATTATAGAAGAAGCTGATGCTATAATGGTTGCTAGAGGAGATTTAGGTGTTGAAATTCCAACAGAACAAATCCCTAGAGTACAAAAAATGATGATTGAAAAATGTAATGAAGCGTGTAAACCAGTAATTACAGCAACACATATGCTTGATTCTATGATTAGAAATTCAATTCCTACAAGAGCAGAGGTTACTGATGTTGCTAATGCTATTTATGATGGAACAGATGCAATTATGTTATCAGGAGAAACAGCTAAAGGTAACTATCCATTAGAAACTTTACAAACTATGGTTAGAATTGCTGAAGCTACAGAAGAAACTTTAGATTATTCTTTAATGTTAAAAATTAGAAAAATGGCAAGAACTGAAAATATTGCTAATGCAGTGAGTTTTTCATCTTGTGCAACAGCTTTAAATCTTGATGCAAAAGCTATTGTAAGTGCTACTTTCTCTGGATTTACTGCAAGAATGGTATCAAAATTTAGACCAAAAGCACCAATTATTGGTGTATCACCATTGGAAACAGTTCAAAGAAAAATGCAATTATACTGGGGTGTAGTGCCAGTTGTTGTAAATGAAGTAGATTCAATTGATAAAATAATTGATTTAGCTGTAGAAGAAATAAAAGTACGTAAATATGTAAACCAAGATGATCTAGTTGTTATAACGGCAGGTGTTCCAGCAGCAACGCCTGGAGTAACAAATATGATGAGAGTAGAAAAAGTTAAATAATAGATAAAAATTAGTTAAGGTAGGCATGTAATTATTATATGCCTACCTTTTTTAACGTGTATTTAGTTATTTAGTTTTAGTTATAACTTAAGAAACATATGTCTTTGGTCGTTTCTGCATCAAGGTTAAACTGGTCTGTTAAGGTCTTAAGATACATTGTTAGATTCACTAAATTTTGATTGGCTTTAATCATACTATCAATGATACAGGTTTGATCTTCAGTAGTTGCTGCAACTTCTTGAGCACATGATGCATTTTCTTCTGCAATGCTAGATAAGTTTGTCATTATACAAGAAATTTCATTTTTCATACTATCCATTTCCATACCTATAGAGTTAATTGTTTTTACAATTGATTCAGCTTCTTTTATTACACTAGCTATATGTTGGTACTTTTTTTCAGATTCAGAGACAGAGTCTATTTGATGCTGAATGACTTTAGTAGATGCTTGTATTGATTTAACGACTTCTTTTGAATTTAATTGTAATTCGGTAATAACCTTATTTATATCATTTGCTGATTTTGAAGATTGTTCTGCTAACTTTCTTATCTCATCAGCTACAACAGCAAAGCCTTTGCCATGCTCCCCAGCCCTAGCTGCTTCAATAGCTGCATTTAGAGCTAATAAGTTGGTCTCTTCAGATATATTGTTAATTAATATACTGGCCTCATTAATTCTATTTGCACTTTTATCAGTTGCATACACGAGTTTGGATATTTTATCAAATAATGCATTTGTTGATTCAGTGTTTTTGTATAATAAGGACATGGTACTTAAACCATCTTGTATCTCAGAATTAATAGAAGTAAAAGAGTCATTTAATTCATCTAAATAATCATGCTGAGAATCAATATTATTGCCTAGTAGGTTGGTTTTGTCTTTTCCTAAAATAATTAACTCAGCTTGTTCTATAGAGCTATGAGAAATTTGATTAATAGAATGATTAATATCAGTTAAGGCAGTTATATAGTTTTCAGTGGAAGATTTCAATTGATGCGTATCATCAGAAACTTCTTGAGTCGTTTCCTTAACTTTACCAATAATTAAAGAGATATTTTTCGTAATTTCATTAAATATATTGCTTAATAAGCCTAGTTCATCTCTTCTGTTTGTTAAATGTGAATCTAGAGTTAAATTAATATTACCTTTTGATACAGGCGCTACCTTAGTAGCAATTAATCTAATGGGGCGAGTTAAGTAATTGCTTATGATGAGTGTAAAAACAATGGATATTATTAGAACAAGAGTTGAAACAATAACAAGTAGAAATATTAAATGTTTTAAAGAATATAAAACATCCTTGGAATCAAATATCATACCAAAGTACCAGTTATTATAATTTAATGGATTAAAATTTATATAATATGAATTATTGTCATTGTTTTTTACTATTGGCTCAGTGCTACTTATAGATAACAGTTCATTATAAAAACTTTGGTCTAAAATAGTATTTCCTTCAGTTATAATAGAATTAGGGGTTATAATAAAAGGCAGAGAAGAACTGTCTGAGGTATCAAATGTCATCATATCATAATATTTTGATAATGTATTAAAAACTACAAGATAACCCATAATATTATTCCGTCTTTCGATAGGAACAATGTAAGTAATAACTGTTTCACCTGTAAGGGTATCAATAAATGGTTCAGAAATAACAACCCCTTCAAAAAGAGCATTTTGGTAAAACAACTCACCTATAAAACTAATTCTATCGTCACTATTGTTGTATTTTCCATAATGGTCTCTGCCTATATAACCAATTCTTAAATAATTATCTAGATTAACTGCATTTTCAAAACTTTTTAGCTTGGCTTCTAGCCTGTCAGTTATGTTTAATTCTTTTGCAATGGTGTTAAGTGTTGTTAAGTCATTATTGATTTTTTCATTTATTAAATTAGATGTTTGTCTTGTAAAAATTTCTAAAGCGTTAAGTTCATTTTTTATTAACAATTCTCTTGTTGTAAAAATTACGATACTGCTTAAAGCGCCAATAGAAAAAATTATTAATAATGAATATGCTAATATCATTCTGCCACGTATGCTTTTCATTTTCATTAACTCCTTTTTGTCATATTAAACCAAATTATTACATTATTTGATTTAATGATTATTAAGAAGAAGTTAATTTGATGTAAATTTTCTTTAATATTATTTAAATAATTCATCTTCTAATGCATCTAAATTCATAAGACGTATGGTAGATTTATCAAAATCTATTAAACCATCATCTTTCATTTTTACAAGTTCTCTTGATAAAGAAGGTCGTGGAATACCTAAAAGTTCCGCCCATTCGCTTCGTGTTATTTTTATATTTAGATAAATATTTTTCTGATTTTTGTAAGTGTTAAACAAAAAATGAATAATTTTTTGGCGTATAGACTTAAAGGATAAATTTGTAATTTTTTGGTTTAGCAATAAAATTCTATCTGAGAAGGCTTGAAGTAAATTTTTATAAATTTTCGGGTAGTAATCACACATAGCAATAAATTTGTTTTTCTCAAATAGTAAGACGGTGCAATCAGATGCTGCTATTACAGTGGACGGGTATATGCTATGATTTGAAAAAAGGATAACTTCACCAAAAATATCGCCTTCTTCTAATGTTGTAACAGAAACTGTACGCCCACTGGGGTAAATTTTACTTATGCTTATGGATCCTTTTATAATTAAACCTAGTTGAGTGCAAGGTGTAGATTCAAAAGCAATGATTTCTTCAGCTGAATAGTGTTTTACTTCATATTTTGAAATTTTTAAAGCATCAACCAAAATCGTAGCATCTAAGTCTTCGAATAGAATAAAGTTTTTTAAATTAGTAATAAGTTCTTGCATATTATCGCTCCTTTGGTAACCGCTGTTACAGACTAATCAACTCTATTCTAATATAATATGGTTAACAGGTCAAATAATGTTTTGAAAGGGGAAGATAGAATGTTTGCAAAAGTGATTCAAATAGATGAAGACAAATGTATCGGATGTGGATTATGTGCAAATGCATGTCATCAAAGTGCCATACAGGTAATTGATGGTAAAGCAAAATTAGTTAATGAATCTCATTGTGATGGGTTAGGGATGTGCTTACCACAATGTCCTACAGATGCTTTGCAATTGGTTGATAGAGAAATTGAAGAAAAGGAGCCTAAAAAAATGAAAAAAGAAATGGGTCACGGAGGGGGATGTCCAGGGACAAGATCCTCTGTAATAAATAGAGAAAAAGCAGTAGAAATAAAAGAAGATAAAGTGGAGGAAGTTAAAGAATTGGTTTCCCAATTAAATCAATGGCCAGTTCAAATTCATTTAATAAGTCCAAATGCACCTTACCTTGAAGATGCTGATTTATTGATAGCTGCTGATTGTACCGCTTATGCCTATGCAAATATACACAATGAATTTATAAAAGGTAGAATAACTCTTATAGGTTGTCCGAAATTAGATGACAATGATGCTTATAAAGAAAAGTTTAAAAACATCTTAAAATCAAACAATATTAGAAGTATTACTGTTTTAAGAATGGAAGTACCTTGTTGTGGCGGTATCGTCTCCTCCGTAAAAGGTGCTATGTTAGAAAGCGAAACAATTGTTCAATACAATGAAGTTATAATAGGTGTTGATGGTAGTAAAAGATAAATAATAAGAAAAAATTGGATGTTCATTAGTAATATAAAGTACTAGTGAACATCTTTTTTTGTTGTTATAATATTTACGTACCTTATTTTTTAGAACATGGTTATCGTATATCTATAACGGATTTGAGGTGATGACATTGTATAACCAAGAGTTTCTGGAAAGAATTGAAGAATCTAAAAAAAATGAATTAGAATTAAATAAATTATTAATGGAGTATAAGCCTTTTATTAAAAAAGTCTTGTCAAAAGTGGTTGGAAGATATATTGATGAAAGTGATGATTTATTTTCTGTAGGATTACTTGCATTTAAAGATGCGGTTATGGACTATAAACATGATAAAGGAAAGTTTATTCATTACGCCCAATTGGTAGTTAAGTCTAGAAGTATAGATTATTTACGAAAAGAAAATAGGGTATATGACAAAGAGGTCTATGATCTAGAAGAATCAGACAAAGAAAAAATTCATTCAGATAATGCAATAAAAAGGTTCAATAGTGATCAAACAAATGAATTAAGAAAATTAGAAATACTTGAGTTTACCAATGAACTGATAGCATTTGGTATAGAATTTAATGATTTGGTAAAAGCATCACCCAAACAAAGAAAAACAAGAGATGTTTATTATTTAATGGCAGAATTTATTGCCCAAGATATAGATTTATTAGATGAAGTAAAAAGGAATAAAAGAATTCCAATAAAAGAATTAGAAGATAACTTTAAGATAAATAGAAAAAAAATAGAACGTGGTAGAAAATATATTATAGCATTAGTCATTATTTTAATAGGTGAATTTAATTTAATTAGAGAGTATATAAAGTGAGGTGAATAAAATGAAAGGCATTATAATGGAAATAAGCAACAATAAAGCAATTCTATTAACAGAAGAAGGTAAATTCTTAAAAATAAGAGGGAAAATAAATAATAATTATAAGATCGGTAATGAAGTTGACACGAATTGTTTGAAAACAAATACTGGTACAAAGATGGTAATTCGGTACAGTGCAGTAACCCTTTGCTTAATATTTATATCATTATTTATCATAAGATTTTTGGAGACGCCCTATGGGTATATAAATGTTGAAATCAATCCAAGTATAGAAGTTACATATAACTACTTTGGAAAAATTATAGAGGTAAAGTCTTTAAATGAAGATGGCAATAGAATCTTAGAGAATATAAATCACTTAAAAGGAGAAAAGGTAGAAAAAGGCATTAGTACAATTATTATAGAGGCAAAAAATACAGGATATATCAGAGAAGAAAACTCAAATCAGATTATCTTAACAGTAATTGATAAGAAAAACCGAATAAATGAAGAACGTATTATTGAAAATACGAGACAAGATACTTGGGAGATAAAAGAAATTGATATAGAGTTACTTAAAGGAACAATGGAGGATTACAACAGAGCTCAAAAAGAAGGTAAGTCTACTTCGTATATAATTATGAATGATTTAAGTGAAGAAATGAATGGCAAATCTATAGATGATAAATCCAGTGTAGATGTAAAACAAGATATCATTAAGGAAAAAATAGAAAAAAATACACGAGAAGTAAATAAAAAAGAAGTGGAATCAAGGAATCAAGTTAATGAAGATAATAATTCAAATGCAAGCCAAAATGGAAGATTAAATTCAAATACAAACGGAAATGCAAATGCAAAAAAAGTAGAATCCGAAAATAATATGAGGTACGAAGAGGAAGAAAAAATAATAGGGCCTCATAGAGCAGAAGAGGCTATTATTAATAGGCAGGTGGAGGATAATAAATCAATAGGTAATGCAAAAGCAAAAGAAGCATTGATAAACAATCAAAAAATAGGACAAGAAAAATCCCAAGGGAATAATAGGGCCAATGAGGCAATACAAAATAACAACAAAAACAGGAACAAAAATTAGATGGCATAACGATATACTGAAGTTATTGAACTTATTGGAATCTCAGCAATGATTCCAGGTACTATGGTTTTCGTTGAAGGAACATTAATTGCCTTTCTAAAGTTTATATAGGGGCTTCTTTGAAGATTAGTTTGTTTTATCTCACCTGGTTTAATGACCAAAGTGATATAATCTTTTTGGATATTAATTAATACACCAGAAATGCTTTTTTGGTTGTTTATGGTATGAATGGTAATAGTTTGCTCTAATAAGGTGCTTAATTGTTCAATGAAATATTCTTTCATTGCTATCACAACCAAATTGTTTCTTATTATATATGTATTACATTTTTAAAACTTTATTCTGATTTCAAGTGATTTTATTGAGCCAATAAAGGGAAGAGGTATAACTACCTCTTCCCTTAAAGTCCCTTTAAACTAATTGATCTATATTGCATTTTTAACAAATGATGCTATTTTAGATACTGGGATAACAGTTACAGAACCTAGTCCAACAAAAGGTTCGCCTGCGTAAGGTCTATAAGGAGCTGGTCCTGGTGGGCAACAAGTTGTTCCTAATGAACATGATGGAGGTGTTCCGATTCTTGTAATAAGTTTTACAACACAATCATCTGCATATATCAATACTCCGGTGAATCCACTACCTGAGCATCCTCCGCTTGTTGTATAAATACTTACGGTTTGACCAATGAGACATTTTAAGTCAGAAACCAAATCATATCCGCCATAAGCTACGTCTGCCATATATAACCCTCCTTTTCTTGTCCTTCTATACTATATACTATGTATTTATAGGAAAAGTGTGAATATAAATGTCCAAAAAAAGGGATGTGTTAAGTTTCATCTCCTTAGACTGTAGACAAACTCATAGTAACAAGGATTTATATATATATAAGTGTTATAGCGGATCCGAGGATGGCGCAGCGAAACCCTTGCAACCAAGGATGGTTGCAAAGGTTTATGGAATATATTAAAAGAGTATCGACAAAGTCGATACTCTCAGGAGATGGATCAAAAGCCATCTCCCTTAAATGAATAATTTTAGAATGTGCCAACTGCATTTTTAACGAAGCTTGCAATTCTATCAATTGGAATAATGGTTACAGAACCTAAACCAACAAAAGGTTCGGCGCCATAAGGTCTATAAGGAGCAGGCCCTGGTGGGCAACATGCTGTTCCTAATGAGCAAGAAGGAGGCGTTCCGATTCTTGTGATTAATTTAACCACACAATCATCAACATAAATAAGAACACCTGTAAAGCCACTACCTGAACAACCACCACAAGTAGCATAAATAGAAACAGTTTGACCAATTAAGCAACGTAATTGATCTGCTATAGTTCCTGCAACTGGAGCTCCTCCAAAAGCAAATCCGTCAGCCATTAAATATACCTCCTTTTTTCTTGTCCTAATATTATAGTATGAAGAAGTGTACAAGTGTGTGCTACTCAAAATAATAATTTTTTTATAAAACCCAACCCCTCATCTACTGATACAAGAGACTGGGTTTTGGATGATCATTATCCTATTGCATTTTGAACGAAGGCAGCAATTCTATCTACTGGAATAATTGTTACAGAACCTAAACCTACAAATGGTTCACATCCATATCCCCTATAAGGAGCTGGACCAGGAGGACAGCAAGCTGTTCCTAATGAACAAGATGGAGGGGTACCAATTCTAGTTATAAGCTTAACAACACAATCATCAACATAAACTAAAACGCCTGTAAACCCACTACCTGAACATCCACCGCTTGTTGTATAAATGGAAACAGTTTGACCTATTAAGCATCTTAAACCAGCAACTATATCTCCGCTATAAAGTTTTGACATATGAAAACCTCCTTTCATTAGGTGAAAAATGTTATTAAAACATTTATATTTTATAGTACATGTTATGTGAAAGGACTTAAGTTTGTACCATATAAAACAAAATATTTTATGAATCTTTTTCATTTGTTGAAAAGTTGTTAATTACCCCAATAAAATGATATAATAAATTTACAACAATCATAAGGAAGTGAAACTATGCTAGAGATCATACGGGGATGGTTAGAAACCACTAGGATAAAAGGAAACTATCAAACACTACTAAGTTATTTAATTGCAACAATTGCAATATTTTTTATTGCTTATATTGTTGATTTGATTTGTAGAAAAATTGTATTAAAAATAATACATAAGATGGTTATCAAAACAGCTAATAAATGGGATGAAATTATTTATGATAAAAAAGTATTTCATAGATTATCCCATATTCCAGCTCTTATAGTTATTCATATTTTTTCAAGTTTATTAGATGAATATCAGTATATCTTGCAAAAAGTATCTACTGCTTTAATAATAATTTTATCATTAAGGGCTATTTTACGATTGCTAGACGCAGTTGTTCAAATATACAATTCATTTGAATTCTCAAAAGATAGACCTATTAAGGGAATCATAGGTGTTGTAAAAATCTTTTTTTATAGTTTAGCAGGTATTTTGTTGTTTGGTAATTTTACTACAGAAGCAAATCTTCTTGCAATGCTTAGTGCATTAGGGGGGATGACTGCTATATTTATATTGATCTTTAGCGATACCATATTGGGATTGGTTGCTAGTATTCAATTAACGGCAAGTGAATCTTTAAAAATTGGTGATTGGATTGAAATGCCAAGTCAAAATGCAAATGGAGAAGTAATTGACATTAGTCTAAATAAAATTAAAGTTCAAAATTGGGATAGAACAATTTCTAATATACCTGCTCAAACTTTTTTAAAGGAGGCCTTTATAAATTGGGAAGGAATGACAAAATCAGGTGGCAGAAGGATTATGAGATCAATTTTTATTGATACAACGACAATAAAGATTCTTGATGAAGATTTAATAAAAAGATTAGAAAAGATAGAGTATATTAAGGGATATTTAGAGAAGAAAAATAGAGAGGTACAAGAATACAATAAAGTAAATAATATTTCTTGTGAAAGTATTGTTAATGGAAGAAAATTAACAAATATAGGTACTTTTAGAGCCTATATAAAAGAGTATTTAAAAAAGCATCCCAAAATTAGTCAAAATTTCATATTGATGGTTAGGCAACTGGCACCAACAGATAAAGGATTGCCCCTAGAAATATTTGCTTTTACAAATGATACTGCTTGGGAGAATTATGAAGAAATTCAATCGGATATATTTGATCATCTGTTGGCAGTAGTGGCTGAATTTGACTTAGGTATTTTTCAAACCCCTTCTGGTCGTGATTTGAAAAAATTAGTCAATGAAAACAATGAAGCACTCAAATAGATTATCAAATAATTGTAAACAATAAGGATATAATAAATAAAAGGAAGATACCTTTTGTTATTATCCAAAATTTTGTAATAATAATCTTTATAAAATACTTTATTAATTCAATAAATTAAGGTATTATAAAAATAAAATAGTAGAAGTCAAGGGAGTTGTTTAGAATGGAAAATAATATTGAGACAATGGAAAGCTTTGAAAAGGATATTGATCAATCATTAAAACGTATATATGTTGGAGATATTCTAGAAGGTACAATTGTTGGGAAAATAGGAACGGATGTAATTGTAGATATAAATTACCACGCAGAAGGTATTATAAATAAAGAAGAACTTAGCGATGATCCAAGTTTTGATATTGATAGGGATATTAATATTGGGGATAAAATCAAAGTGAAAATACTAAAGTTAGAAAATGAAGATGGTACTGTTGTTCTATCTAAAAAAAGAGGAGAGAAAGAAACTGCTTTTGAAACTTTAGAAGAGATTTTTTCAGAAGAAAAAATAATAAAAATTAAAATAAATGAGGTTGTTAAAGGTGGTGTCATTACATATATTAATGGAATGAGAGGTTTTATACCTGCTTCCCTCCTTTCTATTGATTACGTAGATGATCTTAATAAATTTGTAGGAAAAGAATTAGATGCAAAAATTGTTGAGCTGGATCAAAGTAGTAATAAAATTATACTTTCACCTAAAAGTGTAGAGCTTGAAAAAGTTGAAATACAAAAAAAAGAAAAGTTAAATACATTACAAAATGGGGAAGTTGTAGAAGGTACGGTTAAGAATCTTACTAATTTTGGGGCCTTTGTAGATATTGGGGGCATACAAGGTTTAGTTAGAAATCAAGATTTAGCTTGGAAAAGGGTAAAACACCCTAGTGAAATTGTTCAAGTGGGGGATCAGGTAAAAGTTTATATCATAAATGTAGATAGGAAAAATGAAAAAATTTCATTAGGACTTAAAGACGTTAATGAAAATCCTTGGAGAGATGTGGCAGAAAAATATTCTGTAAACAATATTTATGAGGGTCAAATTACAAGGTTGCTTGACTTTGGTGCTTTTGTTAGGTTAGAAGAAGGTGTAGAGGGATTGGTTCATATATCTGAGTTATCTGATGCGAGAATAACAAAACCTTCAGATGTAGTAGCAACAGGAGATATAGTAAAAGTTAAAGTATTGGATATAGATAAGAAGAATAATAAGATGAGTTTAAGTATTAAAGAGGCACAAAATGAGTTAGATAGAAACGAATTAGAAGCATATAATGAACAAGATGAAGCAACAACATCTTTAAAAGGTTTGTTTGGGGATATATTAAAGAAACTGGAAAAAGATGATAATTAGTTATAAAATAAAAAGGGGATAGAATAATGGTCTGTAAAGGTTGCAATGAAGATATAAGTAATGAAGTGAGTTATTGTCCTAAGTGTGGTGAAGAAGTATCAAAAACCATTGAAGAAAATATAGCAATGTCATCTATTTTTGACAATTCACAAGAAATAGTGGAAGGTGATCATGCATTGGGAACTGATAATGCTCAGGAAAACAATAAAAAATTCAAGAAAAGTATAACGTCAATAGTATTTGCTTGTTTATTTATAGTAGCAATAACGATTGTAGGAGTATTTGGTAGAGATTTATTGATACGCAAAGATCCAATAGATATATTAATGGCAAGTAATCTAAAAGTTGCAAATGCAGATCAAATAGAGGTTACTAATATTGTTCAAATCAATGATTTTGAATTAGGCAACCTAATGTATGACTATTCCCAAATGGAATTATTGGTAATGAATATGTTAAAAGATATTCAAATTAGAAGTCATCAAAAAATAGACTACTCAGGGAATAAAATGGAAGTTGATTTAATTGTAGCCCTTAGAAATAATGATTTGTTAAGTGTTAATCTTTATTTAGACAATACAGGAGTCGCTTTTCAGGTGCCAACATTATATGAAAAGCAATTTTACATTACATGGGATACTCTTTCTTATATGATAAAAGATGAAACGGGAATGCAACTAACACTAGATCAATATATTTCAACGGTTTTCGATATAAAAAATACAAAAAGTATAAAGAATTTTAAAGGAGATACTTATTCAAATGTCATTAAAGATGTTCTTGAAAATTTATTAATAGTAACCAAAGGAGAAAGTATCGAAATTAACAACAAAACCATTAAAGGGGATAAATATACTCTGGATCTAGATTATAATCAAATAATGGCATTGAGTATTAGTTTGTTAGAAATAGCCATTGAGGATGAACAAATTATTGTTATTATTGAGGATATTATGAATAGATTTATTGATGTTTTAGAAGATACAGGGGATATTAATTACCTTCCTATTGATAGAGATAGTTTAAATAATATTAGAGAGATTGGTAACGAATTAAAAATTATTCAAGAAATGTATTCTCCAGATTTGCTTAACTTGTATTTTGACAGTCAGTTAGTGGATGATTTACCAGGGATAAATTATTTGTATGATTTTTATATAAAAGGAAATGATTTAAAAGCAATAAGTTTATTGTCTACTATATCAGTGGAGAACCCATATGATGGAAGTTATATTTTCTTAGAAATTGAATCCTTAACGAATATTGAATCTATTAATAAGAACATTAATTTTAGTGGGATCGATAAAGTTAATGGTCATAATATATCAGAGTTAACTGATGAAGATATGGAAAATATTATGTTTGAAGTACAAATGAAGTTGTTTTCATTATTATTGATCAATCCTAGCTTACAAGAAATTATGGGAGAGTTAATATTTTAATGTTAATTTTAATTTTAAAAAACATCAAAGAGATAATTAATAATAAAAGAAGAGTTTTTATAATTGCTGTATTACCAATTATTTTCTTTGGTTTATTTGTAATGATGTATTCAGGGGAGACGGTAGAAAAGAATTTTATAAACCCTATTAGAATAGGGATAATTGATAATGATAATAGTCTTTACTCTAACCTATTATTACAGCATTATGAAAGCAATACTGCTTTTACTCAATTTGTCCATATGTATAGGGATGAACAAGAAATAGTAGAAGAAATGTTTAAGGTTGGAGATTTAGATGCCACCCTTATTATACCTGAAAACTTTGCAGAAAATATGATGTATATGATTCACGACCCTGTAATATCTAATATTAATACCCAAGACCCTGTTAAAGCAGTCCTTTTAAAAAATGTATTATTGAGTTATGAAAAATTCATTAGTTCAGTTGAGAGTAATGTTGCTATGTTATATGACATAATGAATGAATTAGAATATTTACCTCATGAGATTTCTGCCTACAACGCGGAAATCTCATATGAATTAATTATGTCAGCAATGGAAAGAAACCAATATTTTGACTATAATGAAGTAATTAACATTCCAAGTACGACATCAGTTAATTACTTTTTTATTGCAATAATCACCCTTTTAATTATGTACTTTGGTCTTTATGTTGGCATAGACTTATTAAGAGAAAGGGAACAAAGAACCTTTCAAAGAATTGAAGTTGCTGGGTGCAGTATAACCACATTCATATTAAGTAAATTAATAAGCCACGTTTTATATTTGTTCTTAAATATTCTATTATGGATTACTCTCATTGGGATGGTATCTAATATATCCATATCCTTCGGACTAATACTATATATTTTAGTAGGAATAATATTTTCTGTATCTTTATCCATTTTTATGTCCGGTTTATTTAAATCCCAGGAAGGGGTATTATTAGCTGGCAACATTTATTATTTTATAGCTGCAGTTGTTGGGGGAAGTATTATGCCTCTTCAATTTATGCCGGAAAGAATACAACGTTTATCTGTATTCACGCCTAACTATTGGTTTATTAGAGGATTTTTGTTTGTCCAAAAAAATCTTCAACCAAGTTTTTCTAATGGGATTATAGTATCTTTTATAAGTATTTCTATACTTTTAATTATAGTATCAAGTTATATGTATAAGTATTTAGGAGAACATTATGTATAAGGTTTTAATGGCTATAAAAAACAGAATAAAAGTAATAATGAAGGATAGGATTATATGGGTATTATGTTTGTTTGTAATACTCTTTTTTAGTTTGATTTCATCTGTGTTATTGGACCATATGGACTATGGTAGCAGAATACCTATTGCATTAGTTGATGAAGATAGGAGTTCTATGTCAAGTAAGTTGGTTGAAAATATTAAACGCCAAGAATCTTTATTTATTATAGATACTAGTATGGAAGAGTCAAATATCTTACTAAAAGATGGAAAAGTTGAAGGGATATACTATATTCCTTTAGGATATGAAGACAAAATGTATCAACTTGAGTTAAGAAATTTGATACAAGTTTATTATTTAAAAGGTAGCACTGCAGGTAAAGTTATATCTGATATAATAGCAGGAGAAATGCTATTTGATATAAGTCTCTTAAAAACAATGGATCTATTAGAAAGAAGTTTAAAAAGAAAAGATTTTAACCAAATCCCTAATACTTTACAACGAGCTATAGAAAAATCAGAGATGCTTCAGTTAAAGGCAACTGATGATAGGGTTATGACAATTAATTTATTAAATGTACAGGATGAATTTACTAGGGTAGAAATAGATAACACAATTATATATAAACAAGTAGTAATAGGAATGGTATCTATTTTTTTAGCTTTTATCATATTATTTGCATCTACTTCTATTGTTAAAGATAAGGAGTTGGGCATAGAAAAAAGAATAAAAACAATATATAATAATATGTTTATTAGATTGCTATCAAACTTATTAAGTGTACTGTTTATAAGTTTAATAACAACATTTATAATGGTTTTTTTATTATCTAATCACTTAAGAATTAGTGACTTAACCAGTTTTTTTAGTATACTTCTATTATTTTCAAGTTATGTTTTCTCCATAACGAGTTTTTTTATAATGTGTAGTACATTAATCAATAGAGTTATAACAATGCAGATATTTGGTTCAGTGACACTATTGCTATTTGCTATAGTTGGAGGTAGTTTTTGGAATATTGATTTTGTTAATAATCCTCTTTTAATAATAAACAGGGTGATACCTAATCGTTGGTTTGTTAATGGATTTATCAATTTCTTAATTAATAGAAATTTAAAGATGGTTTATTTTGAATATGTACATCCTTTGTTAGTATTAGGGGTGTGTTTTGTCATTATAGGTTACTTTTTGGAAAAAATTAAAAAAAGAATGAAGACATAAATGCATAATGGAATAAAAATAATGCAATTACAATCAATATTTGTCATTTTTAGCTAAATGAAGGAATAAAGATGTGATTGCATTTATTAGTATTGACAAATAAGGCGTATAAGATATAATTAACTAAAGAATGTAATTATAATATTTTTTTTGCCAATTTAGTTTAGCGATTTAAAGTAATACACATACATAGCGTTAAACTTTAAAGTGGTGAATTAAATAAGGGGTGAGGTTGTATGATTTATGTATTATGTATTATGCTTTATATTTTGATGATAATGGGGGTAAGTTTTATCAGTCGAAAAAAAGCAATGAATCTTGATGGTTTTTTACTTGGTGGGCGGGCAATACCCCCATGGATGTCTGCTTTTTCTTATGGCACAGCATATTTTTCAGCAGTACTTTTTATAGGTTATGCAGGCAGAATTGGGTGGAATTTTGGTTTAGGGGCATTATGGATTGTATTGGGAAATACATTTATTGGCTCTTATTTGGCTTGGAGAGTGCTTGGGAAAAAAACTAGAGAAATGACTCAAAGACTGAATGCATCAACAATGCCTGAATTTTTAGCAGCTAGATACAATAGTAAAGGTATAAAGATGATTACAACAGTAGTAATTTTTGTTTTTTTAATACCATATGCAGCGTCAGTATATAAAGGTTTAGGATTTTTATTTCAACAAGTATTTGATATGGATATAAATATTATTTTATTTTTGATGATGGCATTAACGGCATTTTATTTATTTGTTGGAGGTTTTATGGCTGCATCATTGGCAGATTTTATTCAAGGATTAATTATGATAGTAGGTGTAATCATTCTGCTTTTCTATGTATCAACCTACCATAATGTAAATGGTATAGTAAATGGTATTTCTAATCTGGGAAGAATTGATACTAAATTAACAAAGATGATACATAAAGACACAGTATTACCATTATTCTCCTTGGTTGTGTTAACTAGTTTTGGAAGTTGGGGTCTTCCTCAAATGGTTCATAAGTTTTATACAATAAAAGATGAAAAATCCATTAAAACCGCAAAGTGGGTTTCCACAGGATTTGCATTATTAATGACATTTGGGGCTTATTTTACTGGTGCATTAAGTAGAGTAGTTCTTAATAACCAACAGCCGGCATCAATTGATGAAGTGATGCCCTTAGTAATGGATACTGTTTTACCTGTATTTGCATCAGCTATCATACTTGTTCTTGTATTATCGGCTTCTATGTCAACATTAGCGTCTATTGTTCTAGCTGCTAGTTCTACAATTGCAGTAGACTTAGTAAAGGGTGGTTTAAAGCCTAATATAGATCAAAAACAAATCCTTTGGTTACTAAGAATTTTATGTGTTGTTTTTGTTTTTTTATCTTATTTTATAGCTATAGGTGATAGTCCTGTATTGAATTTAGCATCTTTATCTTGGGGAGCTGTCTCGGGTTGTTTGTTTGCCCCTTATTTATTAGGATTATACAGCAAAAAGGTAACTAAAGCTGGAGTATACGCAAGCTTTATCACAGCTGGAGGCATAACACTATATGGGGTGTTAAGGTATGGAATGGAAAGTCCTTTAATTCCAACGGTATCAGCATTTTCTATTATTTTGCCTATTATATCAATGTACTTTGTTAGTTTATTAACAACAGAATATAAAAAAGAGCATATTGATAAGGTGTTTACACAAAAAGCAGTGGGGGCTGAATAAAGGGGGGGTTAATTTTATATGATTTGGGATAAGGCAGAATCTTATTCAAGGGGTGAAATGATTTCATATCAGAATTATAACTTAAAGAATACGATAGAAAGAATATACCATAAAGTACCTTATTACAAAGGGAAAATGGATAGAATAGGTGTTAAACCTGTACATATACAGACCATAGAGGATCTGAAAGAGTTACCGTTTACTGTAAAAGATGATTTAAGAAAAAATTATCCATTTGGTTTATTTACCGTAGACAAAGAAGCGCTCATTAGACTTCATGCCTCATCTGGAACAACAGGAAAACCTACAGTTGTAGGATACACAAGAAAAGATTTAGAGTTATGGGCTAACTTAATAGCAAGATTAGTATCAATGGCAGGAGGCAGTTCAAAAGATGTTGCACAAATCTCTTTTGGATATGGTCTATTTACTGGCGCTTTTGGTCTTCATTATGGGTTAGAAAAAGTGGGTGCCTTAGTAGTCCCAGCATCTTCAGGAAATACAGAAAAACAGATAATGTTAATGAAAGATTTTGGAACAACCATTCTTGTTAGTACACCTTCCTATGCATTGCATATGGCAGAAGTTGCAAAACAAATGGGTATTAACCCAAAAACAGATTTAAGCCTAAAGCTTGGATTATTTGGAGGGGAAGGTTCTACAGAAGCAATGAGAGAAGAAATTCAAAAATCTTGGGGAATTTTAGCTACTGAAAATTATGGTATGAGTGAGTTAATTGGGCCAGGGGTATCAGGGGAATGCAAATATTTATGTGGTATGCATATATCAGAAGATCATTTTATTCCAGAAATAATTGATCCAGACACAGAAGAAGTATTACCAGAAGGGGAAGAAGGGGAATTGGTTATAACGACTATCACTAAGGAAGCATTACCCCTTATTAGATATAGAACTAAAGACATTACAAGGCTAAACTATGAACCGTGTAAATGTGGTAGAACTACTGTTAGAATGAGTAAGATTCAAGGTAGAACAGATGATATGTTAGTGATTAAAGGGGTTAATATATTCCCGTCACAGATTGAAGAAGTATTATTAAATTTAAAAGAAATTGGTCCTCATTATGAAATTATTTTAAATAAAAAAGGTTTCTTAGACTTTGTAGAGATTAGGGTAGAGTTAGCAGATCATTCTTTACTTGATTCTTATTCTAACCTAGAAGCATTAGAAAAGAAAATAAAACACCAACTTAAAATAATATTAGGTGTTGATGCAATTATAAAGTTAGTAGAACCTAAGACATTGGAACGTTTTGAGGGAAAAGCAAAAAGAGTAGTAGATTTAAGAAACGAAGGGAGAAGGTAAGAGTGTCAGAAAGAATTTTAATGTTAGGGAATGAAGCAATAGCAAGAGGTGCCTATGAGGCAGGGGTAACAGTTACAGTTGCTTACCCTGGAACACCTAGTACAGAAATTACTGAAAATGTGGCTAAATATGATGAAATATATGCGGAATGGGCGCCGAATGAGAAAGTTGCCCTTGAAGTTGGGATAGGTTCATCTATTGCGGGTGCAAGAACATTAGTTTGCATGAAACACGTAGGCGTGAATGTAGCAGCTGACCCATTATTTACTGTAGCATACTCTGGTGTAAATGGCGGGTTGGTTTTAGTTGTAGCAGATGATCCAGGAATGCATAGTTCTCAAAACGAACAGGATACAAAATTTTTTGCAAGAGCAGCTCATATTCCGTTATTGGAACCATCTTCTAGTATGGAAGCAAAAGAATTTGTTAAAAAAGCATTTGAGTTAAGCGAGGCATTCGATACACCTGTTATAGTAAGATTAACAACTAGAATATCTCATTCTCAAGGTATTATCAGTCTTATGGATAGGCAAGAAATGCCATTAAAAAATTATGAAAAGGATTTTCAAAAATATGTTATGATGCCTGCAATGGCCAGAAAAAGACATACCATCGTTGAAGATAGAATGAATAGATTGGAAGTTGAGGCAAGTAATTTAGGTATCAATGAAGTTGAATACAAAAATAAAAAAATCGGTGTCATTACTAGTGGCATACCCTATCAATATGTAAAAGATGCTGTACCAGAAGCCTCTGTCCTTAAACTTGGTATATTACATCCATTACCAAAAGATTTAATATTAGAATTTTGTAAAAATGTAGAGGAAGTTTATGTTGTTGAAGAATTAGAACCAATTATAGAAGAACAAATTAAGTCATGGGGAATAAATGTTAAAGGCAAAGAGCTATTTACCAAACAAGGTGAATATAGTGCTAATTTAATTAAAAAAGTTATTGGAAAAGAAAATGTTGAAACAAGGGGTCCTTTGCCACTACCAGCTCGCCCACCTGTTATGTGTCCAGGATGTCCACATAGAGGGGTGTATTACGTATTACAAAAACTCAAAATTCATGCTACTGGAGATATAGGGTGTTATACCCTTGGTGCATTACCACCTTTACAAGGCATAGACACCTGTATATGTATGGGTGCTAGTGTAAGTATGGTACATGGCGTTGAAAAGGCTAGGGGGAAAGAATTTGTTAAAAATTGGGTAGGTGTAATTGGCGATTCTACATTTGTACACTCAGGCATAACTGGTTTGGTTAATACGGTATACAATCAAGGAATCTCTACAGTACTTATACTTGACAACAGAACAACAGGAATGACGGGTCATCAAGATCATCCAGGGACGGGGAAAACATTAAAAGGTGAGCCCACTCATACCCTTGATTTTGAATTATTGTGTAAAAGTGTAGGGATAAAACATGTAAGAAGTGTTGATCCTTTCAATTTAAAGGAAGTAGAATCCGTAATTAAAGAAGAAGTGAATAGAGAAGAACCATCTGTAATTATAGCATGTGCGCCTTGTGAGCTTCTTGATAAAAAAACCAAAAGAATATTAAGTAATATTAATCAAGATGAATGTAAAACCTGTGGAATTTGTATGAAAATTGGCTGTCCTGCTATTCAGAAGAAACAGGGAGTCATTCAGGTAAACGATGCACTTTGTAATGGATGTGGTTTATGTATAGAAGTATGTGCATTTGATGTAATAAATAGAGAGAAGGATTCAGTTGTTAATTATTAAAATTAATTGAAAGGAGAGGTGAATATGTCTAAAGTGAATATGTTAATAGTAGGTGTTGGAGGACAGGGAAGTCTTTTAACTAGTAGAATTGTTGGAAACCTGGCTTTAGAAGAAGGGTATGATGTAAAATTATCAGAAGTCCATGGAATGGCTCAGCGAGGTGGAAGTGTGGTAACCCACATTCGTTATGGGGAAAAAGTGAACGCACCTATAGTAGAAGTAGGAGATGCAGATATTATTGTATCCTTTGAGAAGTTAGAAGCCCTTAGGTATGTGCATTATTTAAAGGAAGATGGCGTTTTAATTGTGAATTCTCAGGAAATCGATCCAATGTCTGTAATAGTTGGTTTAGATAAGTATCCAGATAATATTATAGATCAATTAGAAGAAGGTGTTAAGAATCTTATTGTAATGAATGCACTTGATGAAGCAAGAGGAATAGGCAATATTAAAGTGGTTAATACAATTTTATTAGGCGCGTTATCTAAATATTTGGAATTTGATAAAGAGAAATGGATAGAGGCTATCAAAAAAACTGTACCTGAAAAAACGGTGGATATCAATTTAAAGGCATTTAATAGAGGATTAGAGATAAGTTTGTCAGATGTTGAAGAATTAATTAGTTAGAGATGAAAGTCTAATCGTCAAAATGCACTAGAAGTATTTTGTAGATTAGGCTTTTAATAAAATTCAAAGGTGTAAAAAAGTATAACTAGTAGATGGATCACTAGTTTTAGGAGGCTATAAATGTATGATATGGAACGAATCAATAGAATGTATGAACAGAGAAGGTATAAGAGCATTACAAGGAAAAAGACTTGTAGAAACTGTTGAAAGAGTATATCATAATGTAAAATTTTATAGAAATAAAATGCAAGATCTAGGCTTAGAGCCAGGAGATATAAAAGACATAGATGATTTATATAAATTGCCATTTACAACCAAAGACGACTTAAGAGAGAACTATCCTTTTGGATTATTTAGTGTTCCAATGAGTGAAGTGGTTCGTGTCCATGCTTCATCAGGAACAACTGGTAAACCAACAGTTGTAGGTTATACAAGAAAAGATCTAAGTACATGGTCTGAGGTTGTTGCAAGAACCCTAACATGTGCAGGAATACAAAAACACGACAGAATACAAATTGCTTATGGATATGGATTGTTTACAGGTGGGCTTGGGGTTCACTATGGTAGTGAAAAAGTAGGGGCAACAGTTATACCAATAAGTGGTGGAAATACGGCAAAACAAATTCAATTAATGCAAGACTTTGAAAGTACAGCTATTGCTTGTACACCTTCTTATGCTTTGTATTTGGCTGAAGCATTAGAAGAGCAAGGCATTGATCCAGAAACATTAAATATAAAAGTTGGTATTTTTGGTGCAGAACCCTGGACAGAAAACATGAGAAAAGAGATTGAGTCAAAATTAAAAATAAAAGCAATAGATATCTATGGTTTAAGTGAAATAATTGGTCCTGGTGTTTCTTCAGAGTGTGAGGCTCAAGATGGATTACATATATTTGAAGATCACTTTATTCCAGAAGTTGTTGACACGAATACACTTAATCCGCTGGGGTATGGTGAAAAGGGTGAACTTGTGTTTACCACAGTAACAAAAGAAGCATTACCAATACTAAGGTATAGAACAAGGGATTTAACTATATTAAAGGATGAAGTTTGTAGTTGTGGCAGAACAATGGTAAGAATGGAAAAATGTACTGGGCGATCAGATGATATGTTGATTATTAGAGGGGTAAATATATTTCCATCACAAATTGAAAGTGTTTTGCTAGAAATCAGTGAAACAAAACCTCATTATTTACTTATTGTAGAGCGTATTAATAATTTAGATACTCTTGAGGTTTGGGTAGAGGTGGATGGTGTTTTCTTCTCTGATGAAATTAAAAAGCTAGAATTTCTTACTAAAAAAATAACCCATGCAATTGAAAGTGCCTTAGGCATTGGGGTAAAGGTAAAGCTAGTAGAGCCGAAAACTATTGAAAGAAGTGAAGGAAAAGCAAAAAGAGTTGTTGATAAAAGAATTATATAAAGGTGGGAGTTTATGATAATAAAACAGTTATCCATTTTTCTAGAAAATAAGTCAGGTCGATTAACCGAGGTAACTAAGACATTAGGAGACCATAATATTAATATAACGGCATTAAGTGTTGCAGATACTTCTGAATATGGCATACTTAGACTTATTGTATCTGACCCAGAAAAGGCAGTTATTGTTTTGAAAGAAAATGGTTTTTCAGTAAGTCTAACAGATGTTATTTGTATTGTGGTTCCCCATAAACCAGGTGCTCTTAATAAAGCTTTAAATGTATTTTCAACAGAAAAAATTAGTATAGAGTATATGTATGCTTTTGAAATGAACGGAAAAGCATCTGTGATTATGAAGGTAACAGATATTTTTGAATCTATAGAAATACTGAAAAAACGTGAACTAGAATTGTTAAAAGCAAGTGATGCATATATGGTATGAAGCATTTTATGTACAAATATTAAGTGATTAATTGAGGCGATTTTTCGTCTCTTTTTTACTTTATAGTTCTCGTTCCTATAAAGTGAAAAGGCTATTAAAAGCGCGGCATTTTTCTAACAAAGTTAGAAAAAGCTTGATGCCAAGAACAAAACTATATTTGGAAAATAAAAAAGGTTTTAATGTAAAATTATATAATTTATTGCAATAAAAACAGTTGTAAATATGAACTTCTTTTTTAAGAATAAAAGTTTGAAAATTAAATTAAAAGAATTATTTTGATTATACAAATATCTTTTATTGATGACTTTGTAATCTTAATGGTGGCGGTGGACTAATAAAAATCATTAGATTTTATCATGCTTCAACTCCATAATTAGCGAACACATAGTAATGCGAATTGAAGAGGAATTATTTAATAAGTGGATGCAATTAAATGTATTAAATATTAAAAAAATAGAATTAGGCAATGCAAAAACAATTAAAAGAATAATAAATTAGAATATTTCGTAATTTACTTTTTTTACAACGTATACTATAATTGTATTGGTAACTGAAAAAAATAATAAAATCAGGAGGGTGTTATGAATATTAAAAAAATTACTGTATTAGTATTAAGTATTGCATTAATTATTTTCTCGTTAACAGGGTGTTCTGAAGATGGATATGTAGTAGGTGTTACAACGGGAACAACTTATGGCGATGTGGCCCAAACCTATTCTAATGTTAAGGATGTAAGATTTTTAGATGATGATACATATACTTTAAGAGAGTTGGCAGAAAACAGAGTAGATGCTGTTATCAGTGATCGCTTATTGGCATTGGATGCTATGGAAAATGGGAATTTTGGTAACCTAGAATTGGCTGGTGATGTTATTTACGCTGAAACAATCGCAGTTGCTATTAGAAAAGGTGATGATGCTTTAAGACAAGCAATTAATGAAGCACTATATGAAATAATAGAAGATGGAACATATGAGGCGATTAGTACAAAATACTTTGGTAGAAATATTTTAGATGGTTTTGATTATGAAGAAACTTTTCCAAACGAAGCACCAGCAACTGATGGTAGTCTAGAAAGGATTCTAGAAGCAGGAGAGATTACATTTGCCATGAGCGGTGGTTACAGACCATTTAATTACTATGAAAGAGAAGAATTAACTGGTTTTGATGTTGAAATTGGTCAAGAAGTTGCCAACAGATTAGGAGTTGCTTATACACCAATTACAACAGATTGGAGTGGTATTATCGAAGGGTTAAGAAGTGGAAGATTTGATGGTATTTTTGGTAGTATGGCAATAACAGATGAACGTTTAGAAGTTGTAGATTTTACAAATCCTTATTATTACTCAGGAGCTCAAATTATTGTAAGAGAAGGATCTGAGATTAAAGGTGAAAGAGATTTAGGTGATAAAAAGGAATAAATAGTAAAAAAATATAATTGTATACAATATTTTTATGAGATAGGAAACTTCATTTGAGGAAAAACTAAGGGCATTAGATTTTCTTTCAGTGAAAAAAGGTTAATATAGCCTGTTTTTACTGGTTATATGAAGTTTCCTATCTTGCTAAAAGCAAAAGTGGAGGTGGTTTGATTTGGATAGAAGATTTGAGTTTTCGGTGATTTTCGAAGATTTTAGTATATTTATTCCTGCAGCAATTGAAACAATAAAAATATCATTTGCTTCAATAATACTTGGTGTTCTAATAGGTTTTATAATTGCTCTTTTAAAACTTTCAAAATATAAAATTATTAATATTCCTGCAAGTATATACATTGGACTAATAAGAGGAACACCAATTTTAGTACAGCTGTTAATTCTTTATTATGGACTAACTAATTTTATTAGACTAGATCCATTCCCGTCAGCGGTGATTGCATTTGGTGTACATAATGGGGCATATATAGCAGAGATATTTAGAGGGGCGATTCTTTCTATCGATCATGGTCAGCGAGAAGCAGCTAGATCTTTGGGAATGACAAAAGATCAAGCCTTTAAACGTGTTGTATTTCCACAAGCCTTAAAAAGAGCGGTTCCACCATTAGGAAATCAATTTATTATAGCAATAAAAGATTCTTCTTTAGCCAGTGCAATTGCAATTAGAGAATTGTTAATGCAAGCAAGACAATTGGGGTCATCTACTTTTAATACTCTAGAGTACTTAATTATTGCAGCGATATATTATTTAATCATTACTTTATCCCTGAGTTTTGTGGTTAAAAAGGTTGAAAAAAGATTGGCTGTAAGCGATAGAGGGAGGCATTAATAATGACTAATGAATTAAAAACAATGGTTAAAATGGAGCACATACATAAAAGTTTTGGTAAATTAAAGGTACTCTTAGGTGTTAATTTAACAGTCTATGAAGGCGAAGTTGTTGTTATTATTGGCCCAAGTGGTTCAGGTAAGAGTACTTTATTAAGATGTATTAATTTTTTAGAAAGAAGCCAGAAAGGAAATGTATATATAAATGGAAAAATCGTAGAAAGAAAAGAAAGAGCCATTAATGCAATGAGACAAAATGTGGGAATGGTTTTTCAGCATTTCAATCTATTCCCTCATATGACAGTTTTAGAAAATGTTATAGAAGGTCCAACCCAAGTTAAAAAAATTCCAAAAAAAGATGCTGTGATAACAGGCGAAGCAATATTAGAGAAGGTTGGGCTCTTAGATAAAAAAGATATATACCCTGTAATGTTATCTGGGGGTCAAAAACAAAGGGTTGCTATAGCAAGAGCCCTTGTAATGAATCCTAGTATTATGTTGTTTGATGAACCAACTTCTGCACTAGATCCAGAATTGGTTGGAGATGTATTAGCTGTTATGAAAGATTTGGCACAAGAAGGAATGACCATGGTTGTTGTTACCCATGAGATGGGCTTTGCCAAAGAAGTAGCAGATAGGGTTATTTTTATGGATGAAGGAATAATTGTAGAAGAAGGCACACCGGAAGAGATATTTGATAGACCTTCAGAAATCAGAACCAAAGAGTTTTTAAGCAAAATTTTATAGAGAATCTCTTGAAAACGCCCTCTAGAAACGTTGACTTTAAATAAATACAATGATAAAATAATGAACAAAATAGGAGCGTAGAGAGGAATTGAATTATGGAACTAGATTTAAAAAGAGCTAAGAAGCATTTAGGAAAAGGGGAGAATGTACAAGAATCCCTTTCTATAATAATCAAGGATCAGATAAATGCTTACAATGAATATGCTATGATTAATTTTGCTTTTGAATATATAGTGTTTACAGAGAAAAAAAATGATTATTTAACAGAGGACAATTTTAAAACAATATCGAATCAAATATTTAGTATTGTCCAAAAAGGCATTATTGAAAGAAAAATAGACAATGGAACTATTGATGAAATACATGCTCTAAGAGAAGACGTTGCTTCTAAATTAGAACTTCTAACCGTTTATGCAGATGAAGTAGAAATGTATGAATATATCATCAATAGACAAGAAAATCTAGACGTTAAGATAGTGGACTCATTAGAAGGTTTTGCTAAAGAGGTAGTTTCATTTATCTTTTCTACAAAGGATAATGTGATTATTAATCAAAGATTAAAAGATGTTTTAGGCCAGTTGCCAATGAGGCTTACTAAAACCAAGTTTTTTGATTATATTCATAATAGCCTTAAAATATATAAAGGATCAAAAACAGTAAAGTTAACAGATACATTGGATTTATTAGAAAAAATTTACTCTCCTGAATTGGCAGAGGGGTATGGTGAACACTTTAATGACATTCTAGAACTTCTAAATGAAATTAAAAAAAATACTAAAGAAAATCCAGATGATGAAGGCGTTACAGTAATTAATAACTATCTAAAACAAATTGGTGGAAAATTAGAAAATACAATTAATGGCTACATAGACTTAATGCAAATTATCAACTTGATATATTCTCAGTTATTATGTTTAGAAGAGGATGTCCAAATTAATAAGAATGCTTTTAATATTATTAAAGAAGCCCATAAATACTATATGTCAGAGGACAATGTAGATGTCTATGAAAATGTTATAAATGACCTACAAACATTAGAAGGTAAGCAAGATCAAATTAATTATCATATTATTAAGAATGAAAGCTTTGTAGAATTAGGATCAGGGCAATATAAGGACACTATTTGTGGGACTAATCTAGAAAATATAATAAATAAAATTAGTAAAATAGCTTTGTTGAATTCATCAAGTTTTTACTCAGATTTAGAAGAAAAAACCATTGATGAAGAAGTATTAGATGATGTAAAAATTTATAAAATGGTTGAAGCTTTTTTGAAAAAATTAGAGATAAAGATTGGTGAAGATGATATTTTAGTTAGAAGGGCTAAGATGAGTAAGGTCATATCTCATTTACCAGTTTCCTTTAGTAGTGCAAAAGAAGTATATGAGTATATATTATTTGCATTAAACCAGTGTGGTAATGAAAAGGAAAAAGCAGCAACTCTTAAACTAATTAAACTTATTATGGAAGATAAGGATTAAAATGATTAAAAAAATTCCCATTGGCCATACTATTACTATCTATGAAAAATGAGAAAGAGGGTTGTCAAATGGAGAATAAAAACTTTGATAGATTATTAGAAGATTACAGAAATGCTTCAGTAGAAGATAAAATCGATATGTATTGTTCAACAACTGATTTATCTGAAGAACAATATATGGTGCTATTAAGGAACTTTCCAAGGAGCGAAATGAAAAAATTAGAAAGAGCTTTATCATAAACAGGCAAATTTTGCCTGTTTTTTTAAAACAAAATAAGCAAGATATTTGATGATTTTTTAGAATTGATTTAATTTCCCTTTTTTAGAGTATAAGTGTAGAATAAAATCCTTGTAATATATATAAAATTTGATATACTTAAAGTATATTTGTCAATTAAAGGGTGTAGAGATTGATGTGGTATGAATCTATTTATTATAGTGACAACATAAAAGAAAAAGAAAAAAATAAAATAATAAAAAAAATCAATAAAAATAAATACCCTAAAGACATTTATTGTTTATGTCTTACTAATAAGGTTAATTTTCAATTAGAAATATTGGAGACAAAGGAATTAAAAAAAGAGAAAGAAAAAATGGATTTAAAAATCATTGGGATTGCAAAAGGTAAGGAAGAAGCCTTTGAATTAACCAAAATAATCGTACAAGAAATATATGAAAAGACAAGGAAAGTTATTTTTAAAGAATACTTTAAGTTTGGAGAGCATAATGAAAAGGTTTGTTAACAATTTAATAGGTATCATAACAGGAATTTTATTTCTTAATATAATATTTTTTACTTCTATACAAATCATTGCATATAATGATGCTTATTATAGTTGGCACTATAGCCATTATAATATAATGGAAGATACTAATATTGAAAAAGAGGATTTAATGTTTATAACAGATGAAATGATTGCTTTTTTAAAAGGGCAAAGACATGATTTGGTTATTCCATTAGGTGTAGGCAATGAAGAAGTTTTTGGTGAACGTGAAAAATTACATATGGAAGACGTTCAAATATTGTTTCTTCAAGGTCATAAAATAAGAAATTATAGTCTTATTTTATTTATCACTATAATATTATTAAGTATTTTATTAAAGAAAAAAATGTTGGCAATACTTATGAGATGGATACAATATGTCATTGGTGGATTTATAAGTATTATAGTTGTACTTAGCATTATTATAAGTACAAATTTCAATTATTTTTTTACAGTGTTTCATGAGCTGTTTTTTGATAATGATTTATGGCTATTAGATCCAAGAACAGATTTACTTATCAATATGGTGCCTTTACAATTTTTTATTAATACATCATTGTTAATAGGTATAGTATTTTTAATAATGTCTATAATTTCTATAATCCTAATATATTCCATTAGAAAAAGCGAATGGTTAATTAAAAATACATAAGGTGAGAAAATGTTATCTATTCTTTTAACAATTTTAAAATATATCTTTTTAACAGTAATGTGGATCATTGTAGTGTTATTAATTACACTATTAGTATTATTATGTATTATTTTATTTGTGCCAATTAAATACAAAGTAAAAGCAAGTTACTTTGATGATATTTTTGTCAGTAGATCTAGAGTTACTTGGCTTTTTAATATAATCAATATCTCTATTGCTCAAGATAGTAATAAGACAGATATAATTACAAGGATATTTGGGTTTAGACTGAGGAAAAAAGTTAATAATAAAGAAACAAAAGAAGAATTGAAAAGAAATATTAAAGAAAAAGAAGAAGCTTATAAAGAAACCATAAAAGAAGAAGTCAGAGAAGAGGTTAAAAGAGATTTACACATAGATGAAGAAGTAGATACAAAATATATAAAAAAAGAGTGTAAATTAGAAAAAGATATTGATAATAAGTCAAAAGTAAAGGCTGAAAAACTTAAAAAGAAGAAAGTGAAAAAACAAAAAAAACCTAATAAAGACTTGTCTTTGTGGGAACAAATAAGAGAAAAGATAAATAAAGGAAAAGCTTTTATATCAGATGAAAAAAACAAGAGTGCCATAAAGAAGATTTATAATTCAATCAAAAGAATATTTAAAAAGTTGGCACCTAATAATATAAAATTATATTTACAAATAGGTACAGGAGACCCTGCATTAACAGGTTATGTTTTGGGAATACTAAGCTTTCTTTATATTATAAAAAGTAAGGATATTAATTTAGAAGGCAATTTTGATGAAAAAATTATAAAAGGCACAATTGATATAAAAGGTAAAATCTACCTTGTGACAATAGTTATAGAAGCTATAAAGCTTTTAATAGATAAAAATGTGAGAAGATTGGTTCTTAGTAAAAATGTCTAAAAAAACATCTTAAAAAGAATAAAGTAATAAAAAGGAGGATTTGTATGGAATCAAATTTTAAAAAGACGGTGGATTCATTATTTGTTGGAATGGAAAGTTTCTTAACAACTAAAACTGTAGTAGGTGAAGCCATTCATATTAATGATACAATTATATTACCATTAGTTGATGTAAGTTTTGGTGTAGGAGCTGGGGCATCAGATGGTGCAGGAGAAAAACACGGTGGCGGAGGTGGAGGATTAGGCGCTAGAATTACACCAAGTGCCATATTAGTAATCCAAAACGGTCAAACAAAACTTGTAAATGTTAAAAATCAAGATGGTTTAACTAAAATTCTTGATATGGTCCCAGATTTAATGGAAAAAATAAAAATTAAAACAGGTAAAAAAGCAGAAGAATGCGAGGAAGAAGAAGTAAAATAAAGCACTAAGAATTCGTTCTTGTATTTATTCAATTCCCAACAGTATATCTAACTTTACTGTTGGTTATGATAAGAAAGTAATAGCACTTTACTTAACAAATTGAATTCTAAATATAAGGATGAGGTGTTTGTATGCTTAATAGTATATATGAAGAACGACAGCGACAAGACGATAAATATCATATTTCATTATCATTATCTAGAGAAGAATATAGTGCCATATATGGTCAAGATATCTCAAAAAGTAAAGCACAAGAAATTGTAGAAGAATATTTACAATGGAAAGAAGACGATGGACGACCTGACAATATTACTATTTTTGATTACCCAGAAAGTGATATTATAAATATAGAATTAGATTTGCATTATTTAGGAAATGACCATACTGGATATGAAAATGGAACAAAGTGACAGCTTTACTGTCCTATAAAATATAAAAAAGGTGACTTAGTCACCTTTTTTGTATTTAAAAACCTATTAAACATTGAATCTAAATAATATAACATCCCCATCTTGAACCACATATTCTTTGCCTTCAAGACGAACCAACCCTTTTTCTTTTGCAGAAGTGTAATTACCACAATTTATAAGATCGGTATAAGCAACGATTTCTGCACGAATAAACCCACGTTCAAAGTCGGAATGGATTTTACCTGCAGCACCAGGTGCTTTTGTACCTTGAGTAATTGTCCAAGCTCTTGTTTCTTTTGGTCCAGCAGTCAAATAACTAATTAATCCTAGTAAGGAATAACTGGCCTTTATTAATTTATCAAGACCAGAGTCCGTTATTCCTAGATCTTCTAAGAACATTTTCTTCTCGTCTTCGTCTAATTCAGCGATTTCTTGTTCGATTTTTGCACATATAACAAATACTTTAGAGCCTTCATTTGAAGCAAACTCTCTAACCTTAGCTACATACTGATTTTCCATGCCATCTGTTATGAGATCTTCTTCAGTTACATTTGCCCCGAAGATGACAGGTTTAAAAGTTAATAAATTTAAAGAATTGACAAAATCTTTTTCGCTATCGTCATTTGTTTCAAAACTTCTAGCTGGTTTTTCTGACTCAAGGTGGTCTTTAAGTCCATTAAGAATCATTAGTTCTTTGGCTAGTCCTTTATCGGTTTTAGCACCTTTAGCCGTTTTTTGAATTCTTCTATCTAAGATTTCAATGTCTGAAAAAATAAGCTCTAAATTAATAGTTTCAATATCTCTAATAGGATCTACAGAACCTTCAACATGAACAACATTTGTATCTTCAAAACAACGCACCACATGAACAATGGCATCTACTTCTCTAATATTAGATAAAAATTGATTCCCAAGTCCTTCTCCTTTAGAAGCACCTTTTACAAGGCCAGCAATATCAACAAATTCAATTGTGGCAGGCAATACTTTTTCAGAATTATATAGATTACTTAGATTTTTTAATCTTTCATCAGGAACAGATACAATTCCTATATTCGGATCTATTGTGCAAAATGGGTAGTTTGCAGATTCAGCACCTGCTTTAGTAAGGGAATTAAATAGCGTGCTTTTACCTACATTAGGTAAACCTACAATTCCTAGTTTCATAAATTTAACATCCTTTCATAAACAACTTATCATTTAGTAATAATAATTACTCTATGTAAACAGAATATTGACGATATACTAGTAATAGCATACCGTCAATAGTTTTGTTTATTTTCTTCTTAATGCAAGTCCAATTATCAAGCCCTTAAGTAAGGCAATTAAAGCTATAATGACTGTGGTTTTTCTAAAATCCAATTCAATTGAGGCATGCTCACTAACTGGGCTATGAATTTCCCTTTGAGCACATCTATAATGACGTCTATTTCTTTGGTGTGGCATATAAAAGACCTCCTTTATTATAGATTTTATTTTAAATTATAATAGTGATAGTGTACCACAAAACAAATAAAAATAAAAGTTTTAATAAAAAATATAATTTTTATTGTGTTTTAGTTGGAGAACCAAATTTATTTACCGACCAAGTACAGTGATAAAAGGACATCATACTTATTTAAACGATTCTTGTAGAAGGAACAAACTGATTTTAATTAGGACTCCTGAAAGTGAGTTGAAATGTAACGAAATTACTTTGTTTATAAATAAAAACAAAAAATAACAAGAAATGAATTGATTTTTATTTTTTTTTTGTTAAAATAAGGTAGAGTTTCAAAAAAAAGGAGGAATATTAATGAATGCTTCGGATATTATATTTCCCCATTTAGGAATAGATATTAAAAATTTGAATCCTCAAGTTTTTGATTTGTTTGGCGTTACAGTGTATTGGTATGGGTTGATTATAGCTATGGGCATTTTAGCAGGTTTACTAATAGCACAAAATGAAGCTAAAAGAACCAATCAAGATCCAAATATATATATTGATTTTTTAATGTATGCACTTATCGCTTCTGTTATTGGGGCAAGATTATATTATGTTATTTTTTCTTGGGAAGAATACAGACATAATTTGTCAAAAATATTTTCATTAAGAGAGGGAGGGCTTGCAATCTATGGCGTAATTATTGCGTCCATTATCACATTGGTGATTTATACAAAAAAGAAAAAATTGTCCTTTTTTGTATTAGCTGATACTGCTTCTTTAGGTCTTTTAGCTGGACAAGCTATTGGGCGATGGGGGAATTTCGTAAACAGAGAAGCATTTGGAGGCTATACGGAATCTTTATTTGCTATGATGATTAAGAAATCAGATGTGAATTATATTCCACTTGAATTAATGGATACCATTAAAATAATAGATGGTGTTGAGTATTTACAAGTACAACCTACGTTTTTATATGAATCCCTTTGGAACATAGGTCTTTTGCTTTTTCTTTTGTATTGGAGGAAGAAAAAGAAATTTACAGGTGAAATTTTTGCTTTTTACATTTTAGGCTATGCATTAGGAAGATTTTGGATTGAAGGTTTAAGAACAGATCAACTATTAATATACGGTACAGCCATCCCTATTTCTCAGGTTATTGCATTGATTTCAGCTACGCTTGCATTAGTATTTATTGTATTTATGAGGAAAAAAAGCTATAACACCTAACTGTTAATGATTATTGTTGGAGGTAGTTAGATGAATTTTATTAACAACACAAATAATATTGAGGTATTACGTAAAAAGCTCCATAAGCTTATTGAAGATAATGCCAGTTATGAAGAAATTTATCAAGTGAGTATAGAGCTTGATAATGAAATTGAAAAATATATAATGCCTTTAGAAAGGGCTAATTAGCATTTTAGATATAATTGAAGTAAATTAAATAGGGTGCTTGAATTATTTGACTTTTTTCGACAAATTAAATAATTGTTATAATATAGATAGATAGATTTAGGATAATCTATCTATTTTTTTATTTTTCTATTGCAAGTTAGAAGTAAATAATATATTATATGGTTATAAGTGGTGCAAAGTGGTAGAGAGTGGTAGTAAATGGGTTAAAAAGTGGTAAATGTGGAATGCGCAGGTGAAGCCAATGTTTATGGGAGAATATAAGCATACAATTGATGAAAAAGGCAGATTGATAGTCCCTTCAAAGTTTAGAGACATGTTGGGGGATACTTTTGTTGTAACAAAAGGCCTAGATAATTGTTTGTTTATATATCCAGAACAGGAATGGCAAGCTTTTGAAGAAAAATTAAAAAATTTACCTGTAGCTAATAAAGGCGCAAGAAAATTTACTAGATTCTTTTTAGCAGGAGCCAATCAATGTACCGTTGATAAACAAGGAAGAATATTAGTGCCTAATAATTTAAGAGAGTTTGCTTGTCTAGATAAAGAAGTAATCCTTATTGGTGTTTCAAATCGTATAGAAATTTGGAGTAAAGATAATTGGAATACATATAATAATGATGATGACATCGATATGGATGATATTGCAGATCAAATGGCAGATTTAGGTATCTAGGAGGTAATTATGGAATTTAAACATATATCTGTATTATTAGAAGAAACGATAGAAGGTCTTAATATTAAACCTGAAGGCATATATGTAGATGGAACGCTAGGTGGCGGTGGACATGCTATTGAAATATGTAAGAGATTAGATGAAAATGGTAAATTAATTGGATTAGATCAAGATGAAGAAGCCATTAAGGCGAGTACTATTAGATTAAATGAATATAAATCTATTGTTTCACTTAATAAGTCTAATTTTATGTATATGGCAGAAGTATTAAATAAAGAAAACATTAAAGGTGTAGATGGAATTGTTTTGGACCTAGGTGTTTCCTCACATCAAATAGATAGAATAGAAAGGGGATTTTCCTATAACTCAGATGCCCCTTTAGATATGAGGATGGATAGAGATCAGCCCAAAACAGCGAAAGATATCGTTAACGATTACGACGAAGAAAAATTATATAGAATTATTAAAGATTATGGGGAAGAAAGATTTGCTAAAAGTATAGCGAGAAACATTGTTAAAGAAAGAACAAATGGTGTGATAGAAACGACTACAGAATTGGTTGAGATAATAAAAAAATCTATGCCAGCAAAAGCAAGATATGCAAGTGGACATCCTGCCAAACGTACATTTCAAGCAATAAGAATTGAATTAAATAAAGAGTTGGAAGTTTTAAAAGAAACTCTAAATACCATGGTTGATTTACTTAATGAAAAAGGAAGAATTTGTATAATTACGTTTCATTCTCTAGAAGATCGAATTGTAAAAAACATTTTTAGAGACAATGAGCATCCTTGTACTTGTCCAAGAGAATTTCCTATATGTGTATGTAATAAGAAATCCAAAGGAAAAGTAATTACTAGAAAACCTATTTTACCATCTGAAGATGAGATGGAATTTAATACGAGGGCAAAAAGTGCAAAGCTAAGAATTTTTGAGAGGGTATAAAATAATGTGGTGGGTGATAATGTGGAGGTTAGAAGAGGAGAAAAGAATAGAAAATATTATGTAGATGGTAATTTAGCTAGACCATTACACGTCGTTGAGGAAAAAGTACAACACAGTAATGTATTTGTAGAAAAGAGAAAATTAAGAAAGAGAAATAATTATCTTGGCTACAAAATAACATTAACCTGTACTATTTTAATGACTTTGTTTATGTGTGTCTTTTATTTAAGCAAGGAGCTATCTGTATCATCCCAAAGAAATTTAATCGTAAGATTAGAAAATCAGTACAAACAAATTGTGAATGAAAATGATATGCTTATTGGTCATACAATGCCAAAATGGGATTTAGATGAAATTTATGTAATTGCAACCAATGAATTGGGGATGATTCATCCAGCTGGTGAACAAGTTATTTTTTATAATCAAGAATCAGTGAGTTATATGAAACAATTTGCTCAAGTGCCTATGGAAGAACAGCAACAAAATCAACTAACAAATCTTGTGGGCTTTATGTTTAAAGGTTGGTGATAAAAAATAATGAATAAAAAAATAACTAGAACAATGAAAAAAAACTTAATGGGGATTTTCATTGTTTTTGTATTTATCTTTCTAACATTAATTGGAAGATTAATATACATTAAACATTTCGATGGTAATCAATATGAGCGTAGTGTATTAGCTCAACAAACCAGCTATAATAGAATTCTACAATTTAAAAGAGGTAGTATTCTTGATAGAAACGGGACGGTTTTAGCATCTAGTATAAAAGTTTTTAATCTAATATTAGATCCAGAAGTATTAGCCATATCCAACGATAATTCTAAAGAGACAACGGTAGAAATTCTTAATGAGTATTTTGGAATTAATAAAGATGAATTATTAGAATATATTAATAACCCCAGAGGAAGGCATTATGTTCCATTAATAAAACATATTTCTTTTGAAGATGTAGAAGAATTCAATGGTTATTTAGAAGAGAAAAGAGGGACAAACCTATTTCGTGGCGTTTGGTTTGAAGAAGAATATATAAGGAATTACCCATTTAATAACTTGGCTTCAAATGTTTTAGGGTTTTATAGTAGTGATGTTGGAAGATGGGGTGTGGAAGAATACTATAATAAAGAATTAACTGGTGAAATAGGAAGAGAATTTGGATTAATAAATGAAGGGCTATATGTTCAAAGAGAAACAAGAAATCCTAAAAATGGTAATAATATAATTACAACAATTGACTACACCATCCAACATTTTGTTGAACAAGCATTAACGAAGTTTACCAATAGAGTGGATACATTAAATGCGATGGTCATCGTAATGGATCCAAATAGTGGAGAAATATTGGCTATGGCAAGTCAACCTAATTATAATCCTAATCATCCAATGAGTTTAGTTGACCATTTTACAGAAGAAGGGCTTAAAAATCTATCTAGCGAAGAAAGATTGAATTATTTACAAAGATTATGGAGGCTAAACCCCATAAGTGATACATATGAGCCAGGTTCTACTTTTAAACCAATGACCATTGCAGCAGCATTAGAAGAAGGTATATTAACTGGGGATGAAATGTTTTTATGCAATGGACATATTATGGTCCGTGGAACAAGGATTAACTGTTGGAGAAGAGAAGGACACGGAGAACAAACTTTATCTCAAGTATTAGCAAATTCTTGCAATATAGGTTTGGTAGAAATAGGTGAAATGATGGGTAGAGAAATATTTGTTCAGTATCAAAGGGGCTTTGGATTTGGAGAAAGAACAAATATTGATTTACTAGGAGAGGCAAGTGCAAGCAATCTTTTATACAGTGTTAACAGAATGGGTCCTGTTGAATTGGCAACGAATACTTTCGGTCAATCATTTAATGTTACACCTATTCAGCTTATCACAGGTTTTTCTGCATTTTTGAACGGTGGGGAGTTAGTAGAACCTCATATTGTAAAACAAATTGTAGATGAGAATGGGTATAATATAAAATCAATAGATAAAAAAGTGGTTAGAAAAGTCATATCAAGAGATACAGCAGATCAGGTAAAAGAGTACTTACTTGATGCAGTTGCAGATGGAACGGGTCGAAGAGCTTATATAGAAGGTTATGACATTGGTGGTAAGACAGGAACTGCAGAAAAACTACCAAGAGGTAATGATAAATATATTTACTCTTTTATTGGATTTGCGCCATTTGAAAGTCCTGAGGTCGTTGCGTTGGTAATTTTAGATGAACCAGAGATTGAAGGTGCTAATAGTTCCTTAGCAATAAGTGTTTTTAGAGAAATAATGGAAAAAGTATTACCATATATGAATATTTATCCTAGTGAATCCAATATTGATACTGAATAAAGTGAATAATTCTATATGAGAGAAAGTGCTTAGAATGCTATTTTAAGTACTTTCTCTTTATTGGTAAAAAAGTCCATTCATTACTTTGTTCATATTAAATTCATAAAGAAAGGGTATTATTATAATACAAAAACAAAGTGCAGTATATATAGAAGGAGAAGAATAATGAATAAAAAAATAAAAAAATATGCCATAGTACTTATAATGATCATTCTATTATTTAGCTATAATCATTATATAAATATGCCAAGAGATAATGGGGATTTTACAACCTTAAGAGTATCTTGGTATGGTGGGGATAACCGAAATAGAGCAACCCTTGAGATTATTAGATTATTTGAAGAAGCCAACCCACATGTGAAAGTTATACCAGAATTTACAGGTGAGGAATATCACTTTGAAAGACTAGTAGCACAAATGATGGTTGGTGAAGAACCTGATCTAATGCAGATAGATTATAATTGGTATCCTTCATTATCACCAGAAGGAGAAGGGTTATTTAATTTGGCTAGCTTAAAAAATTTGAATGAGTGGCCAGAAGAAAGTTTTTTAAGTATTAATGGGAATGAACAAGGGATTGTAACAAGTCTTGCATCAAAGGTATTCTTTATTAATAAAACACCATTTGAACAAGCAGGGATACCAATTCCTGAAACTTGGGAAGAGTTAATGGAAGCAGGGCATATATTTCAAGAAAGGTTAGGGGAGTATTATTACCCATTAGGTAGCGTAGATTTTTATGATGATTTGCCACTAATGACTTTTTCTTATTTGTCTCAAAAGTACGGAAAAGATATCTTTGAGGATGAAGAAGTTGCATTTACTAGAGATGAATTAATAGATGGATTTGATTTTGTTCAATCACTTTTTGACAATTATGTAATACCAAAATATGTTATAGACCCCACAGATAAAGACAACGAAAACAGAGGTTGGATATCAGGTGAATATGGTGGTGCATATAAGTGGAACTCTCAAATAGACCTCTTTATAGGCAGTATGGATCCTTCTGCTAATCCTAATGTGGCAGTAGTCCCTTACTTTAGATTAGAAACTGGACAAGTACACTCAGGAGTCTTTGAAAAAATACAACACACATTTGCCATTAGCAATAATTCTAAGCAACCTGAATTAGCAGCGGAGTTTTTAAACTTTATGTACACTAATGAATCGGCTGTATTAACACAAGGTCTAACAAGATCAATACCTCTAAATAATGAAGCTCAAAGAATTTTAAAAGAAGCAGATCGTTTAGAAGGGTTACAATATGAAGGGTACTTAGTAGGCAGAAGTACAGACACATTCTTATTACATCTTTATTATGAGAACTATGGTGTAAAATTAGCATACAACGAGGTTTTTGAAAGTTTTGTATCCGCTGATGGGGCCATGTCTTCAGAAGAAGCAGCAGATATGTTGCTCTCAAATTTTAATATAGCTGTCCAAAAAGCAATGCAATAAAAAGAAATATGCATAACCTCATAAAAGCAAAAATAAAATGTATAAATTGCTTTTATGGGGTTTGTTTATTGTGAGAAATAAAACTTTTAATAGAAGAAAACTTGTCTTTATGCATTTTGTTCTAGTGGTTCTAACCATTGCTTTAATGGGAAGGCTAGCATATCTAATGATATTCCAATCAGAATTCTTACAAGGAAAAGCTGATGATCTTCATAGTAGAGAAAGGTCAATTAAGGCAAGAAGAGGATATATTTATGATAGAAATGGTGTTGCCATCGCTGTAAATAAACCTGTAAACACAATTTCTGTTATACATAATCAAGTAGAAGACCCAGAAAGAGTTGCAACCATACTCGCACAAGAATTGGATATGGACTATGAATTTGTAAGAAAAAAAGTTGACAATAGAGTAGCATTAGAGAGAATACGAACCAATGTTGATCGAGAAGTGGCAGATCGAATTAGAGAGTATAATTTACCTGGAGTAGCAATAGATGAGGATTATAAAAGGTGGTATCCATATGGTAATCTTGCTTCTCACGTAATAGGGTTTACAGGGAGTGATAACCAAGGGATTATTGGTCTGGAAGTCATTTACGAAGAGTATTTAAAAGGAATTCTAGGCAAAATACTGACGGTAACAGATGCCAGAGGAATAGAAATTGAAAATACAGCTGAAGCGCGTATAGAGCCGGTAGATGGAAATCACCTTATCACAACGTTAGATGTGAATATTCAAAAGTATGCTGAACAAGCCTTGGATAAAGTTTTAAAGGGAAAAAATGCTAAAAGAGGATCCATTATAATTATGAACCCTCAAAACGGTGAAATATATGCAATGGTTAATATACCTGACTTTGACTTAAATGAACCTTTTAAGTTGTATTATGATCCAGGTGAAGTGAGTAGTGAAGAAAGACAAAACTTGCTTAATCAAATGTGGAGAAATTATGCTATAAACGATACTTATGAACCGGGCTCAACTTTCAAAATTATAACAGCAGCAGCGGCATTAGAGGAAAAGGTAGTAGACCTAAATGATACTTTTAGCTGTCCTGGTCACAGGATTGTTGAAGATAGAATAATAAGATGTCATCAGTCAAGAGGGCACGGTGTGCAGAGTTTTTTACAAGGGGTACAAAACTCTTGTAATCCTGTGTTTATGGATATTGCTGCAAGAATGGGTGTTGACACTTTTTATGGATATTATGAAAAATTTGGTCTGTTTGAAAAAACAGGAATTGATTTACCAGGGGAAGCTGTTGCTATTATGCATAAAAAAGATAATATTGGTCCGGTAGAATTGGCAACAATGTCTTTTGGTCAATCTTTTCAAATAACGCCATTACAGCTTGTTAGAGCTGCCTCAGCAGCTATTAATGGGGGGGAATTGGTAACGCCCCATCTAGGTGTAGAAGTTGTAAACTCACAAGGGCAAACAATTGAAAAATTTGATTATAGTAAAACTAAAAATGCCATAAGCAGTGAAGTATCCAATACCATGAGTATGATGCTAGAATCTGTAGTATCAGAGGGTACAGGAAGAAGGACTTATTTACCAGGCTATAGAATAGGCGGTAAGACAGCAACATCTGAAAAATTACCAAGAAGAAGCAATAAATATATTTCTTCCTTTATTGGTTTTGCGCCAGCAGATAATCCTCAGGTAATTGCCTTGGTTTTAGTAGATGAGCCAGAAGGCATATACTATGGGGGGACAGTAGGTGCTCCAGTAATAAAAGAAGTATTTGAAAATATACTTCCTTATATGGGAATTGAACCCCGCTATACAGAAATGGATTTTTCTCAGTTTCCTGTAGGTGGTGTTAATGTACCTGATCTAATGGGAAAAACCATAAAGGAAGCAAAAGCAGAATTAAAAGAATATAGTTTTGAGTTAGAGATTTTAGGTAATGGTGAAAATATTATAGAACAATTTCCACTACCAGGTGAGTATATTAATAAAGATAGTAAACTTATACTCTATGCAGAGTAGAAAAATTATGATAAGATGAAATAAAATTTAAGCTTTTAAACCTAGAATCAGGAGCTTTCTATAACACCTATCATGAAAAAAGAGTGAATCAATTGACTGTTTTGAGGGTTTAAATTTAAAGATCTTAACTATAGAAAAGTAAAAATTTGGGTATACTAATGGTTCAAAGTTAAATACAAACGATAAATCGTAAGAGATAATTTATTAGATTGAAAGGCAGGTGAAAACCTGATTTTCGTTAGAAAGTATGTACTGCTTTCTAAATTGCGATTTATATCAGGGTTTGTATTGAAATTAGTGGATTTATTAGTAGGTATTGAATATGAAGTAATTACAGGTTCAGTTGATGAGAACATTACACATGTTTTATATGATTCAAAGTTTGCAAAGGATGAGAGTTTATTTGTTTCTATAGTTGGTACAAAAGTTGATGGCCATAAATATATTAATGAAGTAATAAAAAATGGTGTAAGAGTAATTGTAGTAGAAAAAATGGTAGATATTAACCATAAAGATATTACAGTTATTAGGGTAAAGGATACGAGAAAAGCACTAGCAATGATTTCGAGTAATTTTTATGGGCATCCATCAAAAAATATTAAATTAATCGGCGTTACTGGAACCAATGGAAAAACAACTACAGTATTTTTGATAAATCACATATTAAAAGAATATGGCTTAAAAACTGGGCTAATAGGAACCATTGAGTGCCATATTGGAGATAGAATAATTGAATCAGCAAGAACCACTCCAGAGTCCTTAGATTTACAAAAAATATTTTGTGATATGGGAGACAGTGAAGTAGACACTGTTGTTATGGAAGTGTCATCCCATGCATTGGATTTAGATCGTGTATATAATACTGAATATGATATTGGGATATTTACAAATTTATCCTTAGATCATCTTGATTATCATAAAACTATGGAGAATTACTTAGATGCAAAAATAAAACTCTTTAAAATATGCAAAAATGGTGTTATAAATATAGATGACAATGTATCTAATAAGATTATTAGAGAATGTACCTGTGATAAAATATATACATACTCTACCGAAAAAAAAGGAGCTGATTTTTTTGCAAAAGAAATTGAGCTTACTTCAAAAGGTGTTAGTTTTACTTTGGTTTTTGAGGGTAAAGATTATTTGGTAAATTATAAAACGCCTGGAAAATTTAGTGTTTACAATGCATTAGCAGCCATTGCAGCTTCTTATGTTAGAGGTGTTCCTATTGAGGATATAATATACCATATAGGTAAATTTCAAGGCGTTAGAGGCAGATTTCAAAATATTATTAGTGAAAAAGGATATAGTGCAATTGTTGACTATGCCCATTCACCAGATGGATTGTTAAATGTACTAAAGTCAATTAAGGAATTTGCAGTAGGAAGGGTCATTACGGTGGTTGGTTGTGGTGGCGACCGTGATAGTAGTAAAAGACCAATTATGGGTAAAATTGCATCAGATTACTCGGATTTTGTGGTAATAACCTCAGATAATCCAAGAACAGAAATACCTGAGAATATTATTGATCAGATAGAAGTAGGCATTATGGATACAGATTGTCCTTATACTAAAATCACAGATAGGCAAGAGGGTATAGAGTTTGCATTAACAATGGCAGAGGAAAATGATGTTGTATTAATTGCAGGCAAAGGGCATGAAACTTATCAAGAAATAGGAAAAAATAGAATACATTTCAATGATGTTGAAATTGTATTGAACTATATACAGGGGGAGTCATAATTGTTCTGCCAAGACATTTTAAAGATTGTAGAAATTTTAGATGGCAAGATCATCAGAAAAGAATTAGTAAATGGAGATAAAATTAAAGGTGTTTCTATAGATAGTAGGAATATAATACCAGGTCAACTTTTCATACCTATAAAAGGTGAAAACTTTGATGGACATGATTATATAAAGGCTGCCATGGATAATGGCGCCCTTATATCATTAACATCTGATGAAGAGAAAATGCCTCCAAATGTATCTGGAATACTGGTTAAAGATACACAAGAAGCTTTAGTTAAGTTGGCTAAATACTATAGAAGCACATTTGAAATTCCTTTTATAGGAATTACTGGAAGTGTAGGTAAAACCAGTTGTAAAGAAATGATTGCTTCTGTATTAAGCACAAGATTTAAGGTGCATAAAACCAAAGGCAATTACAATAATGATATTGGATTACCTTTAACCATTTTAGATATGGATGTTGATACTGAAATATCTATTTTGGAAATGGGTATGAACCATTTTAATGAAATCGATTTTCTTGGAGAAATTGCATTGCCAGATTATGCAGTAATAACCAATATTGGTCTTTCTCATATTGAAAATTTAGGCTCCCAGGAAGGTATTCTTAGAGCAAAAAGTGAGATTATAAACCATTTATCCCCAGATGGACTATTGTTATTAAATGGAGATGATGAATTTTTAAGAACTTTAGAGGGCAAAGTAAGTCAAGAAATTACTTTTTTTGGATTTAATAAAACTAATGAATATTTCGTAAAAAATTATGAAGCGTTAGGGTTGGAGGGTGTTAAAGCCACCATCCAATCTCCAACTGAAACATATAATATAAACCTCAATACATTAGGTAAGCATATGTTATACCATACCTTAAGTGCAATTATTATTGGGGAAAGACTGTCATTAATAAAAGAAGAAATTGAAAAAGGCATAAGTCAATATGAAAATGAGAAAATGAGATTAAATATAGTAAAGCTAGAGAATGGAATAACAATAATTAATGACAGTTATAATGCAAGTGTAGACTCTATGAAAGCAGCCATAGATATTCTTGACCATTCAAAAACAGAGGGTAGGTCAGTAGCCATACTTGGTGATATGTTTGAGATGGGAGCGTTTTCAAAAGGTGCCCATGAAGATGTTGGTAAATATATTGCAAGTAAATCAATTGATATGCTTATTTGTGTTGGTGAAGATTCAAGATGGATGTATGAAGGTGCTTTTGCCCATGGTTATAAAGGGAATTTGTTATATTACAAAACGAAAGATGGTCTGAATGATGCCATGAAAGACGTCTTAAAACATAAAGATTTAATTCTAGTAAAAGCATCTAGGGGGATGAAACTAGAAGATACAATAGAAAAAATTAAAGAGGTGAGTATAAATGAATTTTAGTTTTATAACACCAATTCTCATTGCATTTGGTGTTAATGTTTTTTTGAGTCCAATTGTTATACCTTTTTTATCAAGATTAAAATTTGGTCAATATATTAGAGATGATGGTCCTAGTTCCCATTTAAAAAAAGCTGGAACACCTACAATGGGTGGTATTATTATACTTACAAGTATATTAATAACATCTCTCTTTTATGTTAGGAGTTATCCTAAAATTATACCTGTCTTATTTGTTACATTAGGCTTTGGTATAATAGGGTTTTTAGATGATTTTATTAAAGTTGTAATGAAAAGATCATTAGGTCTTAGAGCTTGGCAAAAAGTTATTGGTCAAATATTAGTCACTTCAATATTCGGATACTATTTATTAAATTATACAGACGTAGATACAAGTATGATTATTCCTTTTGCTAATGGTCAAGTATTATCTCTTGGCATTTGGTTTTTACCGGTACTATTTTTTGTAATGATAGGGACTGTAAACAGTGTGAATTTAACAGATGGGTTAGATGGCTTAGCTGCCAGTATCACTGTTTTAGTGGCTGCATTTTTTTCAGTTGTAAGTATAGGTGTAAATAGTGGTATTGAACCAATCACTTGTGCAGCTGTTGGTAGTTTGCTTGGGTTTTTATTGTTTAACTCTCATCCAGCTCGTGTTTTTATGGGGGACACTGGTTCATTAGCTCTTGGAGGTTTTGTTGCAGCTACAGCGTATATGTTACAAATGCCTTTGTTTTTATTGATTGTAGGATTAATTTATGTACTTGAAACAACCTCAGTAATGCTTCAAGTATTGTATTTTAAGAAAACTAAAAAAAGGATATTCAAAATGGCTCCAATTCACCATCATTTTGAATTAAGCGGCTGGAGAGAAACCAAAATAGTCTCTGTATTTGGTATTATAACAGCTATATTATGTCTTATTGGACTTTTAGCACTGTAGAAAAAAGGGGGGATTATGGTGAATTTAGTAGATAAAAATGTATTAGTTATAGGATTAGCCCGTAGTGGTATTTCAGCTATTAAATTGTTGCATCGAATTGGTGCTAATGTATTGGCCTATGATGGAAAAGAAAAAGAAAATTTTGAGAATCAAATAGTAGATTTAATGGATAAAGCAGCATTCCATTTTGGAGACTTCGATTACACTATTCTAGATGAAACAGATTTAGTTGTTATTAGTCCAGGGGTACCAACAGATTTGCCCTTTGTTACAATGGCTAGGCAAAAAGGCATTTCTATCTGGAGTGAATTAGAGTTAGCTTATAAATTCTATGAAGGTAAATTAATTGCTATAACAGGTACCAATGGAAAAACGACAACAACAACATTAGTTGGAGACATCATGAAAGCTTTTTTTGAAGATGTCTATGTTGTTGGCAACATAGGCTTGCCTTTTTCAGAGGTAGTATTAGAGACAAATAAAGATACAGTTGTTGTAGCAGAAGTGAGCAGTTTCCAACTAGAAACAATAGAACAATTCAGACCAGATATTAGTGCCATATTAAATATTACACCAGACCATCTAAATAGACATAAGACTATGGAAAACTATATCGAATCTAAGAAAAGGATCACTTTGAATCAGACAAAAGAAGATGTAACAATATTAAACTATGATGATTTACATATTAGAGGTGTAAGAGATTCAATTCCTTCAAAAATGTTTTTCTTTAGTAAAACATTTAGATTAGGTGAAGGGGTATACCTACATGATGACTTTATCAATATTATTGTAAATGGATCAGTATATACAATATGCCATGTTACCGATCTTAAAGTACTAGGCATACACAATGTGGAAAATGTTATGGCAGCAGTGGCTATTTCTGTACATATGGGCATCCCAGCACCACTTATTAGCAAAGCTATAAAAGCATTTACAGGGGTAGAGCATAGAACGGAATATGTTACTACCATTAATGATGTAAATTATTATAATGATTCTAAAGCAACGAATCCTGATGCGGCAATTAAAGGAATTGAGTCAATGATTCGACCAACTGTTTTAATAGCTGGGGGAATGGACAAAAAGAATGAATTTGATGAATGGATTAAAGCTTTTAACGGTAAAGTAAAACATTTAATATTATTTGGAGAAACCAAACATATAATTGATAGAACAGCTAAAAAATATAACTTCCACAATACAATAATTGTAAATGATTTAGAAGAGGCAGTAGGAAAGGCAAAATCTCTAGCAAAACAAGGTGACTGTGTATTGTTATCACCAGCATGTGCTAGTTGGGATATGTTTGAGAGTTATGAGGCAAGAGGAAACCTTTTTAAAGAATATGTTGTAAGAACTAGGCTGTAAAAGATTCCTTAGGAGTGTGATTTTTAATGAGTTCAAATGTAAGTAACTTACAACACTATAAAGGTAGTAATAAAACAAAAGAAAAAACAGTTAAAAATACATTAGGTCAAATAGATTTCACTTTGTTTATTGTGGTTATTTTTTTAGTCGCTTTTGGGATCATTATGATTTATAGTTCAAGTGCTTATTACTCACGAATTCGTTTTGGTGATGAGATGCATTTCTTAAAAAGACAATTGCTATGGGCTATTATTGGAGTAGGAGCAATGATTTTTGTTTCTAATGTAAATTATCACAGACTTAAGAGTTATTCTCTAATATTGTACTTAGCTTCTTTACTATTTTTAGGGTTAGTATTAATAATTGGTGAGGAAATTAATGGGGCAAAAAGATGGTTGAGTTTAGGGCCCTTAGGCGGATTTCAACCTTCTGAATTAACAAAGCTTTGTCTGATTATATTTATGGCCCATATTATCTCAAAGGGTGCTAAGCAGTTGAAAAATTATGGTGCATTTATTAAATATCTAGTATTTATTTTTCCTCCAATAGTTCTAATTGCTGTGGAAAATTTAAGTACAGCAATAGTAGTTGCTGCCATACCAATTGGTATTTTATTTGTTGCAAGTCCTAAAATATGGCATTTTATGACCCTTGCCCTACCAGCAGCTGCTGCTGCAGGTGTTTTCTTAACATTGTTTTCGTATAGAATGACAAGGATTATTATTTGGCGTAATCCTTGGGCGGACCCTCAAGGTGGTGGATTTCAAACAATACAATCCTTATATGCTATTGGATCAGGTGGACTGTTTGGAAGAGGTCTGGGGCAAAGTATGCAGAAAATGGGATTTATTCCCGAAGCACATAATGACATTATTTTTTCTATCGTCTGTGAAGAGTTAGGTTTATTTGGTGCAATTTCTTTGATTTTTGTATTTATGGTATTAATATGGCGATGTATGATCATTGCCCATAGAGCTTCAGATTTATTTGGGTCTTTATTGGTTGTTGGTGTTATGACTCAAATTGCAATACAGGTAATTATAAATATAGCTGTTGTAACCAATAGTATTCCACCTACAGGGATGCCGTTACCATTTATTAGTTATGGTGGATCATCTTTGTTGTTTTTACTTGTTGAAATAGGAATCGTATTAAATGTATCAAAACATATGAAGGCATCAAGGATTTATGCATAAAAATTTTCAGAGTTTGTACACTAGTGTTTATAAGGCGATTACAAGGATTAGTACAAGTAAAATGGTACATTCTCTAGCTTCAGTAGACAGTAACAACTTTTACAAAGCTGAATAAAATATTATATAGTTCACTGTTTGCCGGAGGTGTACATTAAATGGAAGCCTTAGTTCCTTACAAGGAAAACGAATCTTCCTACTTTAGAATAGCTGGTGGGAATCAATTAAAAGGCGAGATTAAAGTTCAAGGTGCCAAAAATGCAGTTCTCCCTGTGTTAGCAGGTGTTGTCTTAAATAGAGGAACAAGTAGAATAAAAAACTGTCCCAAGATTTTAGATGTAGAGTGTATGATAAAGATTCTAAAAGAAGTAGGCTGTAAAGTTCAATGGGAAGGCGATGTTTTAATTATTGACTCGAAAAATATTAATACATCTATAATTCCTGAAAAGTATGTCCGCGAGATGCGATCATCAATTATTTTATTAGGATCTATTTTAGGTAGGATGAAAAGTGTAAAAATATCTTTTCCAGGTGGTTGTTCAATAGGAACAAGGCCTATAGATTTACACTTAAAAGCATTAAAGAAAATGAATGTAGAAGTTGTAGAAAAATCAGGTTATATTGAATGTAAAACTTCAAAAATAATTGGAAACAAAATCAACTTGGACTATCCAAGTGTTGGGGCTACAGAAAATATTATGTTAGCTGCTGTATTATCAGAAGGGGAAACCTATATATCTAATGCAGCTAAAGAACCTGAAATTATAGAATTACAGAGCTTCTTAAATAAAATGGGTGGTAATATTCAAGGTGCAGGAACTGATGAAATTATCATTAAAGGGGTTTCTCAGTTGCATGATGTTGAATTTACTATAATGCCCGATAGAATAGTTGCAGGAACGTATTTGGCTGCAGCAGCTATAACAAATGGAGAAATCCATCTAAAAAATACAATCAATCAGCACTTTAGTTCAGCCACTTCCAAATTAATAGAAATGGGATGCTATATAAGAGAATATTCCGACTCTATTTATTTAAGGGCACCAGAAAGATTGAAAGCCGTAGATTTAATTAGAACACAGCCTTATCCTGGTTTTCCAACGGATATGCAATCTCAATTTATGAGTTTGCTAACCAATTGTGACGGCACTAGTGTTATCACTGAAACCATATTCGAATCAAGATTTAAAAGCGTTGGTGAACTAATGAAGATGGGGGCTAATATCATTACTGAAGGTAGATCAGCAATCATAAAAGGACCTACTAAATTAAATGGTGCAGAAGTATTTGCTAAAGACTTAAGAGGTGGTGCTGCATTAATTATAGCAGCCTTAAGTGCTGAGGGTGTAAGCATTATAAAGGATGTTCAGCACGTTTTAAGAGGATATGAAGATGTTGTTGGAGATTTGAAGTCTTTAGGTGCTACAATGGATTTGATAAATATAGCAGGTGATTAAATGAAAAAAAAACAAAAGATAAAGGGTAATATAGTAGCGTTGAAGAAAAGCAACTCAAAGATAAATAAAGTAGCTTTATTGCTTTTCGCAACAACTGTTATAATAATTGTTTATGTATTTAATAATATGTTTGCTATAAAAAGCATTTATGTTTTTGGGAATGCGTATTATTCAGAAACTCAAATTATTGACCTTATTGGATTAAACACACATAACAATTCTTTAATTTACTATTTGTCATCAAATCAAAATGATTTTAATAATATACCTTTAATTGAAAAAATTAATGTTAAACTAAATAGTAGGCAAGAAATACATGTAGAAGTCTTTGAAAAGAAAGTGATTGGATCAATAGAAATAATGGGTATGTACTTATATTTTGACAGAGAAGGCATTATTGTTGAGACTCTAAATGAAAACTTAGAGCACATACCCGTTATTTATGGTTTGAATTACGATCATGTACGTATGGATGAACAAATACCTGTAAAAGATGAAAAAATATTTGATGATATACTTAATATTATTCAGATATTAAGTACATATAAAATAAACATTGAGGAAATTATTATTAAAGATGATGAAGAATATACGTTGGTAAAAAGTAATATTAGAGTTTTATTAGGGACAAGGGATCAGTTACATGAAAAGATTAATGAATTTAATACAATCTTACCTAACTTACCAGATGAAAAAGGGGAATTGAATCTGAAGAATATTAACCATAGAATTTATTTTAAAAAAGATATATAATAAAAAAATTAAAAAGTCTATTGATTAATAAGCTAAAAGACTATATTATAGTAGTTAGTGGAATTAGAATAAGACAAGTTATATGCTTGCAAAGATAGATTAAGTACATAAAGGAGGAAAATGCTTTGCTTGAAATAAAGATGAATGAAAGTGCAAGTGTTGCAAAGATTGTTGTTATTGGTGTTGGTGGTGGTGGCAATAATGCAGTAAATCGAATGATTGAAGAAAGTCTAAATGGTGTTGACTTTGTTGCTGTTAATACGGATTTACAAGCTTTAAAACAGTCCAAAGCCCAAACTAAAATACAAATTGGTGAAAAATTAACTAGAGGACTTGGTGCAGGAGCAAACCCAGAAGTAGGGGGGAAAGCTGCTGAAGAAAGTCACGATGAAATATTACAGGCGGTAAAAGGTGCTGATATGGTTTTTGTTACTGCTGGTATGGGTGGTGGAACAGGAACAGGTGCTGCTCCAGTTATTGCAAAAATTTCAAAAGAACTTGGCATCTTAACCGTTGGTGTTGTGACTAAGCCTTTTGAAGTTGAAGGTAGAATTCGAATGAAAAATGCTGAAAATGGCATTGCAGAATTAAAAAGTGTTGTTGATACATTGATTGTAATACCTAATCAAAAGCTATTATCAATTATTGACCGTAGAACCACTCTTATTGAAGCTTTGAAGAAAGCGGATGAAGTACTACAACAAGGGGTTCAAGGTATTTCAGATTTGATTTATACATCAGGATTAATAAATCTTGACTTTGCTGATGTTCAAACGGTAATGTCTAATAAAGGTATTGCTCATATTGGGATTGGTAGAGCCAAAGGTGATGATAAAGCAGAGGAAGCTGCTAAACTTGCTATATCAAGTCCTCTTCTTGAGACAACAATCGAAGGTGCGGGACATGTTCTTATTAATATCACTGGAGATGCTAATATGTCTCTATTTGAAGCAAATGATGCCATTAGTTTGGTTAAAGAATTAGTTGGTAATGATGCTAATATTATATATGGTACAACTATTAATAATGAATTAGAAGATGAAATGATTATAACTGTAATTGCTACGGATATTGCATCAGATAAAGAATCTGAAAAATATAGTTATACTTCTAATATAAATTCAGGTGCAGAAAAAAACAACAAAAATCAAAATGTAGAAAACGAAGGAAAAAAAGAAGAGAAATCTAATTTTAACTTTAATGTAAACGATGATAAACCTATTGAAATACCTAGTTTTTTACAAAAGCATAGAAAAAAATAATGAAAAGGTAGTAAAGATAAAATTCTTTACTGCCTTTTTTTACGTTATAGGAAAGTGCTATTTCCTATAAAACAAAAGGATGTCATATTTTTAATCACTAAGAATATATTTATAATAGATAAACTCTGATTTTGTAGAAAAAAATATATGAAAAGGCCTGTACATAGTAGACCTTTTGACAAAATATTTGAAAGAATTAAGGTATAATAATCATAGCTTAACCATATGGGGAATAAATATGTAGTATAAGCCTCCAAGGAAGGTGGCTGTTTCATACTTTAAAGACAAGAGAATTTACCTTGTCTAAAGACCGGTCTTTCCTAATAAAATATCTGAATAGAATGGAGGGGGGGCGTGTATTACGAAGTTTATATTGACACACTGTTTTTAATTAATTTTATTATGGACTTTTTAATTTTATGGTTCGTTGGGAAAATACTCAAGCTAAATACTACATGGTTAAGGTTAACTGGTGCATCAGCACTTGGCTCTTTAATAATATGTTTAAGTGTTATCTTTCCTATTGCGAGTATTACTCTTAACATACTTATATATTATGTAATAACCTGTGTACTTATGATTGTCATTGGCTTTAAACCAAAGTCAATAATACAACTTATAAAAATACTTATAGGTTTATATCTCTTAACTTTTTTAATAGGTGGTTCAATTATATCATTATATTATTATACAAAAGCAGGCTATTACTTTAATCAATTATTAAGTGGCAATGTGTTTAGTGCTATTGATACTCGAACATTTATACTTACAAGTATTATCGCCTTTATATTAATAAAGATGATTTTATATTATTTTAGTAGGGTTATGACAGTTCAAAAGAATTTGTTTTCTATTGAGATAGAACTTCAAGGTAAATCTATTAGAGCCCAAGGTTTACTAGATACAGGAAATAATCTTTACGATCCTATTACAAAGGCACCTGTAATTATTGTAGAATATGACATTATAAAAGAATTAATACCGGATCAGGCTAGAGATATAATTATTAAATTCTTAAACAACAACAGTGAGGATTTTTATAATAACATTGAAGAACTGTATAATCATAAATTTAGGCTCATACCTTTTAGTTCCATTGGAAAAGAATCAGGCATGTTAATTGGTTTGGTTTCTGAGAACGTAAGCATAAACTGTAACACGGAAAAAGAGTTTAAGTTAAAAGACATTGTGTTAGCAATATACAATAAAAAACTATCACAAGATAATAGTTATCAGATTCTAATACATCCAGAAATGGTTAAGTGAAAATGTTACCTGCAAACTTCGTTGCAGGATTTGGAAAATGCATTTTCAACCAAGTTTATGTCTCTTACACAGTAAGAGGCCTAAGATAGAATACTGATTAGAATAAGCTTTACAAAATTAATACAGATTAGATTAAACAGATATAAAACTAGGGGGAATAAACGTGTTAATGAAAATATCTTTTCCTAATCAATTTCACTTCAAGATTGTTCATACAGTAAGAAGATTTTTGTTTTTCAAAAAAGGTGAGATACATTATATAGGTGGTACTGAAATTCTTCCAGCACCCTTAGATAATGAAGAAGAAGCAAAGATTATTCAAGGGTTAGGCAGTGTCAATGACATAAAGGTTAAATCAAAGCTAATTGAACATAATTTAAGATTGGTGGTTTATATAGCTAAAAAGTTTGAGAATACAGGTATTGGGGTAGAGGATCTTATTTCTATTGGAACCATAGGTTTAATAAAAGCCATTAATACGTTCAAGCCAGATAAAAAGATAAAATTGGCTACCTACGCTTCTAGATGCATTGAGAATGAAATATTAATGTATTTAAGGAGAAATAATAAGACGAAATTTGAAATATCCATAGATGAACCTCTTAATGTTGATTGGGATGGGAATGAATTATTGCTTTCAGACATTTTAGGGACAGAAGAAGATATTATATATAAAGATATAGAAGAAGAAGTAGATAAAGAACTGCTAAAGAAGGCATTAGATAAGTTATCAGACAGGGAAAAAGTAATTGTAGAGTTAAGATTTGGATTAACCAAAGATGGCAATGAAAAGACTCAAAAAGAAGTAGCAGATATGTTAGGCATATCCCAATCTTATATTTCAAGATTAGAAAAAAAAATCATTAAAAGGTTAAAAAAGGAAATTGTAAGAATGCAATAATTTGAGTATAAATGTTTTAACTTCGGTAATCATTTAAGTAGAGACAAAATGATGACTGGAGGTATAACATATGGCCATGAACAAAGTAGAAATTTGCGGTGTAAACACTTCAAAGCTTCCATTATTATCTAATGATGAAAAGAAAAAATTATTTGACAAAATACTAGAAGGTGATCTTGAAGCAAGGGAAGCCTATATTAGAGGGAATTTAAGGTTAGTTCTAAGTGTCATTCAAAGGTTTCATAACAGCAATGAATACGTTGACGATCTATTTCAAGTAGGTTGTATTGGATTAATAAAGGCGATTGATAACTTTGATATTTCCCATAATGTAAAATTCTCAACCTATGCAGTACCAATGATTATAGGGGAAATAAGAAGGTATTTGCGAGATAATAATTCAATTCGAGTAAGTAGGTCTTTAAGGGATACAGCTTATAAAGCTTTGCAAATAAAAGAAAGATTAATTAGAGAAAAATCAAAAGAACCAACAGTAAGTGAAATATCTCAAGAACTTGGCATTAGTAAAGAAGAAGTTGTTTTTGCATTAGACGCCATACAAGATCCAGTTTCTTTATACGAGCCAGTATATAGTGATGGGGGAGACTCCTTGTATATAATGGATCAGGTAAGTGATAAAAAAAATAAAGAGGAATCTTGGGTGGAATCTATTTCTTTAAAAGAAGCTATGAATAAATTATCAAAAAGGGAATATCATATATTAAAACTAAGATTTTTTGATGGAAAAACTCAAATGGAGGTGGCAAATGAGATAGATATATCTCAGGCACAAGTCTCAAGATTAGAAAAATCTGCATTGAAAAACATGAAAAAATATTTACATTAAGTAAAACGATTACTTGATTACAATAAGAGAAATATTTATGTATAAAGGAAATTTTGTTCTTTCGAGAGCAGAATTTCCTTCCTTAAATTTAAGGAGTTTTTTGGACATTTAGTATTTTCATAAAGGGGGTTTGGAAATGGTTAGAATATATGATATGAAACAAAAAGAGGTCATTAATTCTAAAGATTGTAAAAGATTAGGATTTATAGTGGATATAGAAGTGGATCTAAAAGATGGAAAATTGAAAAAACTTATAGTGCCTGGACCAGCAAAAGTATTTGGAATGTTTGGAAGAGATAAAGAATATCAAATTTCTTGGGATCAAATTAAGCAAATAGGTGAAGATATTATATTGGTGGATATAGATGAAGAAAAGGCTCTGATTAAAAGTGATTATTAGTACCCTTGACCAATACTAATATTTTAAATATAATTGAAAGAAAAAGCAATGGAGGAACAAGGGATGAAATGCCATTATTGTAATAATGACAATACAAAAGTAATAGATTCAAGGCCTGCTGAAGACAATAATTCCATTAGAAGACGTCGACAATGTGAAAAATGCGATAAGCGATTTACTACATATGAAAAAGTAGAAACAATCCCGTTGGTTGTCATAAAAAAAGATAAAAAAAGAGAGACTTTTAATAGAGAAAAACTTATGGCTGGTGTAGTTAGATCTTGTCACAAAAGACCAGTCTCTATGAAAGAAATTGAAAGCGTAGTAGATGACATTGAAAATATAGTTCACAATTCGATGCAAAAAGAAATAGAAAGTAAAGAAATTGGTGAACTTCTTATGGAAAAGCTTAAGAATATTGATGAAGTTGCTTATGTTAGGTTTGCATCTGTCTATAGAGAGTTCAAGGATGTAAATACTTTTATGGATGAACTTAAAAAAATATTAAATGAAACAAAATAAAAGGAATGTGAAAACATTTCTTTTTATTTCTTTAAAAGTTAGAAAAAGCTTGATGCGCAAGAACAAAGGTGACTTTAGATAAGAAGTTAGCAAATGTTTTTTAAGTGCCCAAGGCACTTGTTCTAAAAATTGAAAATGTCATTTACAAATCCTTGATCCCAAGTTTGTAAATGACATTTTCATAGTAATAATAGTTATATATAAGTATTATTTTATTGCAATTAAGCTATAGAATTAACGTTTTTAGTTAATCTTGAAACTTTTCTAGCAGCTGTATTTTTATGATAAATGCCTTTTGTAGTAGCTTTATCAATTTCTTTAATAGCTAATTGTAATTGCTCTTTTGCTAAAGCTTTATCATTAGCTTCAATAGCAGCTACAACTTTTTTAATACTTGACTTAACTTTAGACTTAATCATTTTATTTCTTAAAGTTTTAGTTGCAATAACTTTTATTCTTTTTTTAGCTGATTTAATATTAGCCAAACGGTACACCTCCAAATTTTCATTTTGTAATTAGACACGGACTATTGCACAATGTAAACATACTATTATATTCTAATTTAATCTTTCCATTGTGTCAATACATAACTTATAAAAAATAGGGAAAAATACAATTGAAAATAGAGAGTTAATCCTAATAATAACTTATTATTTCAAAAATAACCATCCTTATACTAAAAAGGAGTGATATAATTCAATGAAAGAAAAAAAATTAGAAGAACTAAAGTATGAAATCAGAACAGACTTAGCCATAGAGGCTAGAGAGTTGGTTCATAAAGATGAGGATATAGAGATTCGAGGCGTAGAAGTAGACGAAGACTTTAATGAATCCATACATTTAAAGACCACAAAAGTAAATATTAAAGATGATCAGGGTTCAAAAGTGATGAATAAGCCTATTGGTAACTATATCACTATGGAATGTGAATTGATGAAAGAAAATGACAGTGAAGTTCATGAGTTATTAATGAAAGAACTGGCTAAACAAATCAGTAGTTTGGTAAAAAACAAAGATAATACAAATCCTCTGATTCTAGTTGTAGGATTAGGAAACAATTGGGTTACACCAGATTCTTTAGGACCTAAGGTTGTATCAAATTTGCTTGTTACTAGACATTTATTTGAACAAATAAAAGACGCTGAATATTTAGAAGCACTAGGAAGAGTAAGTGCCATATCTCCTGGTGTAATGGGTCAAACAGGAATGGAAACTTATGAAATAGTAAAAGGTATTGTAGATGAAGTTAAACCAGATTTAATTATAGCGGTTGATGCCTTAGCTTCTAGAAGAACAAGCAGGGTCAATTCTACAATACAGGTGTCTGATACAGGAATTCATCCTGGTTCAGGGGTTGGTAATAAAAGAAAAGCCATTACAGAAGAAAGTTTAGGAATACCAGTATTAGCCATAGGTGTTCCTACAGTAGTTGATGCAGCAACTATAGTAAACGACACGATGGACAACCTAATAGATGTAATGACACAACATACAAATAATGATAGTATACTAGGTTCCTTAAAAGAGTTTACTAGTGAGGAGAAATATCAGTTAATACAAGAAGTTTTAAATCCTTATATGGGGAATATGTTTGTTACACCAAAAGATATTGATGCAGTTGTAAAAAGAATTAGCTTTATTATTGCAGGAGCAATTAATATAGCATTACATCCAGAAATAGATTACAAAGAAATAACTAGTGCATTGAATTGAGAATCTCTCTATAGAGATTCTTTTTTGCTTTATAGGAAAGTTCTATTTCCTATAAAGTAAAAAGTTGATTAAATGCGCTGCATTTTTCTAACAAAGTTAGAAAAAGCTTGATGCGCAAGAACAAAGGTGACTTCAGATAAGAAGTTAGCAAATGTTTTTTAGAGTGATGAAGTCACTTTGTTCTGCAAAAAAACTAGATAATGAATTAATTTAGTCGCTTATCTTAATTAGTCATAATAAAAGAAGGACTAGAATATTATGTATATAGAAGCTATAACCAACGAATGAAGGTGTGTGAATATGGAGAGAAGAAGATCTATCCAAAGCATTAAAAAAATCAATGTCCTATTGGTGTTAGTAATGATTATTTTGTTCAGTAATATACTCTATAAAGGTTATGAGATATTTGTACCAGATAGCTTTAAAACAATTGGTGCCCAGATAAGAAAAAGTTCAAGTAATTATTTAAGTGAACAAATCTTTGTCAAATCTGTACCCTTATTGAGTTATACATTTAATAATCACTCTGATTTAGTAAAACAAGAAAAACTGCTAGGATATGAGACAAGTTATTTTAAGCGATTTTTCTCAGGGCATATTCCTTTAATAGATTATGTGTTAAAAGAAGAGTCATTACAATATTATACTGTTGCTGAAGTATACCCAAGCATTGAACAATGGCAACAAGAAGATGAAGGGAATAAGAACATTGATATAGCTGAATTAGAGGAGGAAAGTAATCATATAGAAAAACCAATTGAAAACCATATTGTGAAATCATATGCCTATACATTAGAACAGTTAAAAGACTTTAATTTTTTAATGAATAATATGTACACAGTGGATAATAGCATAAGGGTGTCACCTAATGATTTTAATATTGAAAAATGGTTAAGTAATGATATAACAGTAGATTTTTCAAAAGAGGAACCTAAAGTGTTGATTTATCACACCCATTCACAAGAGGCATTTATTGATAGCAGAAAAGGGTTTGTTGAGGACACCGTTGTTGGACTGGGGGTAGAACTGGCTGAGATTTTAAAAAATGACTATGAAATTAATGTTATTCACCACACAGGCGTATATGATTATCCAGTAAGGGATAGAGCTTATGCCAATGCAGTTGGACCAATATCTAGAATATTAGAAGAGAATCCATCCATAGAAATTGTAATTGATTTACATAGAGATGGGGTGCCAGATCACCTTCATTTTGTTACAGAAATTAATGGCAAACAAACAGCAAGAATAATGTTTTTTAATGGCATTAGTAAAACCTTAGTAAATGGAAGAATGGTTGAAAATGGTTATATTCCAAATCCTTATGTTAATGAGAATATGGCCTTAACATTACAAATGCAACTAAAGGCAGCTGAAATTTTTCCAGGTTTTACAAGAAGAATCTACCTTAGAGGCGAAAGGTTTAATCTTCACTTAAAACCAAGGTCATTATTAATTGAAGTTGGCGCCCAAACCAATACAGTGGAAGAAGCGAAAAATGCTATGGCACCTTTAGCACAAATACTATATGAGGTGTTTATAGGCCATTAAATAGGAATAAGAACAGAATGAGACCAATGAATCGATTTTACACTCATAAATCTTAAAAAAAGGTAATAGTATGATATAAGGAAAAAACTTATAAGATAAAGGTTGTGAAACTTAATGGAAAGAAGGAAAACAATACAAAGTAGCAAGGTAACCAATATTATAGTAGTATTAATAATGTTAGTACTTACATTTAATATTATTTACAAAAGTTATGACATCTATTTTCCAGATAGTTTAAAAGGTATAACAACTGAAATATTTAAAGGTACTACGGATTATTTTAGTGAGCAGATACTGATGAAATCAGTACCATTGTTAAGTTACACATTTAATAATCAAGCTTCATTAGAAAAAAAGGAACAATTAAGAGGATATGAGACAAGCTATTTTAAAACATTTTTTTCTGCATATATTCCCTTAATAGATTATGTTCTAAAAGAAGACTCTCCTACTTACCATACCGTTGCAGAATTGTACCCTAATATTGAATTATGGCTCCAGGAGGATGAGGGAGAAAAAGATATGGATTTTGCTGAATTAGAGGAAGATGTGAGTTACAGTGATCAACCCATTGATCAGCAATTGCCTCAATCTTATATATACACATTAGATCAATTACAAGATTTTAATTTTTTAATTAACAATTTTTATACTGTAGATAATACCATTAGAATGGCGGAAAATGATTTTAATGTTAAAAAATGGCTAGGAAAAGATATGACGGTTGATTTAAAAAGTGATGAACCCAAAGTCTTAATTTACCATGCCCATTCTCAAGAAGCATTTGTAGATAGTAGAAAAGGTGTAGTGGATGATACTGTTGTAGGATTAGGTGCATTATTAAAAGAGATTTTAGAAGAAGAGTATGGTGTAAACGTCATTCATCATACAGGGGTCTATGATGTAATAGATGGTAGGTTAGATAGAAGTAGGGCATATGCACTTGCAACAGAGCCTGTGTCAAAAATATTAGCAGAAAACCCTTCCATAGAAGTGGTTATAGATTTACATAGAGACGGTGTTCCAGAACATGTGCGTCTTGTTACAGAGATTGATGGTAAACCAACAGCAAAAATTATGTTTTTTAATGGGATTAGTAGAACATTGGTTAATGGGAAAATGGTCGACAATGCCTATTTTCCAAATCCTTATGTCAATGACAATATGGCTTTAAGTTTGCAAATGCAATTAAAAGCAGCTGAGCTATTTCCAGGTTTTACAAGAAAAATATATATTAAAGGTTATAGATACAATATGCATCTTAGTCCAAAAGCACTCCTTATAGAGGTAGGAGCTCAGAACAATACAGTTAAAGAGGCAAGAAATGCAATGCCACCACTGGCTCAAGTTATATATGAAGTTTTTTTAGGTAAATAATTAATAAATAATTAAAGAAATAATAATAAAAGTAATATAATCTAATAATGATGATTATATTACTTTTTATTATATGAAAAATTATTTCCATAAAAGTAACAAAAAATGGTTTTATATGTGATGAAGTTACTTTCTTATATTAAATATATTGTGTGTGAAAAAACTCTATGCTATAATAACCATCAGTATATACACTCAAGGAGGTCAAATTTCTAATGGCAAAGAATGGACAAGAAAATATTAGAAATTTTTGTATAATAGCACATATAGATCATGGTAAATCAACTTTAGCAGATCGTATTATTCAAAAAACAGGATTGTTAACGGAAAGAGAAATGCAAGAACAGGTTCTAGATAGTATGGATCTAGAAAGAGAAAGAGGTATAACCATAAAGGCTCAAGCTGTAAGATTGGTATACCATGCCAATGATGGGGAAGAGTATGTTTTTAATCTCATTGATACGCCAGGCCATGTGGATTTTAACTATGAAGTATCGAGAAGTTTAGCAGCTTGTGAAGGTGCTATTTTAGTTGTTGATGCAGCTCAAGGTATTGAGGCGCAGACTATGGCTAATGTGTATCTTGCATTAGAACATAATCTAGAGTTACTACCAGTCATTAATAAAATAGATTTACCAAGTGCTGAACCAGAAAGAGTTAAAGGGGAAGTTGAAGACGTTATAGGCTTAGATGCTTCTGATGCACCTTTGATTTCTGCAAAAGAAGGGCGAAATATTGAAGAAGTATTAGAGCAATTGGTGAAAAAAATTCCTGCTCCTAATGGGGATAAAAATGCCCCATTAAAAGCTTTAATATTTGATTCTATGTTCGATCCTTATAAAGGTGTTATTGTATTCTGTAGAATTAAAGAAGGTACTGTAAAAAAAGGTTCTAAAATCAAAATGATGGCAACAAAAAAAGAATTTGAAGTGGTTGAATTAGGATTTTTTGGCGCAGGAAGATTTATTCAGGCAGAAGAATTATCAGCAGGTATGGTTGGTTACATTACAGCCAGTATTAAGAATGTAAAAGACACTAGGGTTGGTGATACAATAACAGAAACTCACAATCCAACAGCAGAAGCATTGCCAGGGTATAAAAAAGTTAACCCAATGGTTTACTGTGGTTTATACCCAGCAGATGGTGCCAAATATCAAGACTTAAGAGATGCATTAGATAAATTACAGTTAAATGATGCAGCCCTTCAATTCGAACCAGAAACATCCATTGCCCTTGGTTTTGGATTTAGATGTGGCTTCTTAGGACTGTTACACATGGAGATCATTCAAGAAAGACTTGAAAGAGAATACAACTTAGATCTAGTAACAACTGCACCAGGTGTTATTTACAAAGTATATAAAACCAACAGTGAAGTGATAGACTTAGCCAATCCATCAGATATGCCAGATCCGTCTCAAATTAGTAAAATGGAAGAACCATTTGTTAAAGCAGAGATTATGGTACCAACAGAATATATTGGTGCTATTATGGATCTTTGTCAAGATCGTCGTGGAGAATACTTAGGTATGGACTATATGGATGATACAAGAGCTATTCTACACTATGAATTGCCTCTGAATGAGATTATTTATGATTTCTTTGATGCCCTTAAATCAAGAACAAGGGGTTATGCATCCTTTGATTATGAATTAAAAGGCTATAAAGAATCTAAACTTGTAAAATTAGATGTACTCATTAATAAAGATGTGGTAGATGCCTTCTCTATGATTGTTCATGAATCTAAAGCCTATGAAAGAGGTAGAAAGATTACTGAAAAATTAAAAGAAGAAATCCCAAGACATATGTTTGAAATTCCTATTCAATCGGCAATTGGGAATAAAGTAATCGCTAGAGAAACGATAAAAGCTATGAGAAAAGATGTATTGGCAAAATGTTATGGTGGAGATATTTCTAGAAAAAGAAAACTTCTAGAAAAACAAAAAGAAGGTAAAAAACGTATGCGACAAGTAGGTAATGTTGAAGTACCTCAAAAAGCATTTATGAGTGTTCTTAAACTAGATGAATAGGTGACTATATATGAAACCATTAAGTCTATATTTGCATTTGCCCTTTTGTAAAAAGAAATGTTTTTATTGTGATTTTTTATCATTTCAATCCAATGAAGAAGAACAGAATGTGTATATAAAAGGGTTAATAAATGAAATTAAAGGCTATAAAGGCATAAAAGAGGAATATAGTATTAAAAGCATATTTCTAGGTGGAGGAACACCTTCTGTCATCTCTAAAGAGCATATTAGGATGGTATTTGAAGAGATTAAAAGAAACTTTACACTAGATAAAAATATAGAAATTACAATAGAAGTGAATCCTGGAACAGTAGATGTTGAAAAATTAATAACCTATAAAGAAATAGGAATTAATAGATTAAGTATAGGGTTACAATCAACGGATAATGAATTTCTTCAAAAACTAGGAAGAATACACAATTATGAAAAGTTTTTAGATACCTATAATATGGCAAGAGAAGTAGGCTATAATAATATTAGTATTGACTTAATATTCGGTTTGCCTGAGCTTACTCTTGAAAAATGGGAAAAAACATTAAGAACAGTTATTGATAAAAATCCTGAACATATATCTTGTTATAGCCTTATTATTGAAGAGGGTACACCTTTTCATAAATTATATGAAAGTGGAGATATTGACTACCTTAATGAGGACATAGAAAGAGAAATGTATAGGGTAACTAAGAATATTCTTGAGAAAAACAATTACTTTCAGTATGAAGTTTCTAATTATGCTAAAAAGAATCACGAAAGCTATCATAATTGTGTATATTGGACGGGGAAGGAATATTTAGGATTAGGTTTGGGTGCTGCTTCTTATATGAATCAGGTTAGGTATAAAAATACGGATAATATGAAGGATTATATTAATTATTCTAATAAGCCTTCTGCAATTAGAGTAGAAGAAAGTGTATTAAGTGAGCAAGACCTTATGGAAGAGTTTATGTTTTTGGGTCTTAGATTAATAAAAGGTGTCTCCAAAGAGGACTTTAGAATTAGATTTAATATATTTATTGAAGATGTATATGGGGACGTTATTCTTGAATTAGAAAAGAAAGCGTTAATAAATAATGATAAAGATAAAATTCAATTAACTGCTAAAGGGATTGATCTTAGTAATTATGTTTTAAGTGAATTTTTATTGTAGTCCTTTTAGTGGGTAGGGTGTTTTTAGTGGTGTTAATCAGGACGCATATAATATATCTGGCTGCCTTTCCTTTCAGCCGGTCGACGCCAGATATAATATGTGTCCTCATTAACCAAATTGGAGCGAATACAGCATAAGGAAAGATAAAGTCTTTGTAAAAAAACATAAAAAATTCCAAATATCACTTGACAAATTGATGTTCAAGTGATATTTTAAAATCAAAAGTTAGCACTCACATAAGTCGAGTGCTAACAATGACAAAATGACTGATTCACTTTTTTCTAGAAGGATGTGAAATCTATGGAACTTAATGATAGAAAAATTAAGATTTTGCAAGCGATAATATTGAATTATCTAGAGTCAGCAGAACCAGTGGGTTCCAGGACTATTTCTAAGCAGTATGATTTAGGAATAAGTTCCGCAACTGTAAGGAATGAAATGTCAGACTTAGAAGAATTGGGTCTTATTATGCAACCTCATACTTCAGCAGGAAGAATTCCTTCAGACAGAGGGTATAGGTTATATGTGGACCATTTAATGAAATTAAAGGAGTTTCCTACGGAAATATTTCAAGAAATTCTACTAGAACGTAGTGATAGAATTGAAACATTACTTCAAGAGATTGCAAAGTTATTAGCTATTAATACCAACTATGCAACAGTAGTGACAACGCCTCATTATAAACAAACGAAGTTAAAACAAATTCAATTAATGTTATTAGATGAGAAAAATATTCTTACGGTTATCGTAGTAGAAGGTAATATAGTAAAAAATCATTTGTTAATGGTGAACATCCCTATAGAGCAAGATGTTTTAACAAAAATAAATAATCTGTTAAATAAAAACTTACAAGGATTAAATATTCAGCAGATTAATCTTGATTTGATACAACAGTTAAAAAACAAAGTCGGCATTTACAGTGAAATCATTAATGGTGTTTTAGAAGCAATAGTAAAAACAGTTGAATCAGTAGATGAAATAGATTTATATACAAGTGGCACAACAAATATTTTAAAGTGTCCAGAGTTTAGTGATATTGATAAAGCAGCAGAATTAATATACACCTTAGAAGAGAAAAAATTAATATTATCCATGATCACAGAAGGAATGGAAAATCTTGATAATGGGATTAAGATTTTTATTGGGAATGAGAATAGTATTAAAACGCTAGAAGACTGTAGTTTTATAACAACTACATATAAACTAGGTGAGGATACAATAGGCGCCCTTGGTATTATAGGGCCTAAACGAATGGACTATGTAAAAGTTGTATCTATGCTTAAATACATGATGAATCAAATGGAAAAATTATGGAACAACCAATAAAGTGAAAGGTGGATGAGTTACTTTGGCTAAAAAGGAAGATAGTAAAGTTGAAGAAATACTAAATGATACAGAAGAAGCAACAGAAGAAGTAACAGAAGAAACAATAGAAGAAAATGTAGAAGAAATATCACAAGATAGTGAAGAGGCATCTAATGATAAAAAACTAGAAGAGTATATGGATAGGTACAAACGTACTCTTGCAGAGTTTGATAACTTTAGAAAAAGAACAGAAAAAGAAAAATTACAAACATATCATAGAGCAACGAAAGATGTCTTAGAAAAAATTCTGCCTATTGTTGATAATTTTGAAAGAGCTATAGGCGCTCTACCAGAAGAAGAAAAAAGCAATAGCTTTGCTCAAGGTATTGAGATGATCTATAAACAGTTTTTAAATATGTTAAATGAATCAGGTGTACAGATCATTGAGGCTGTAGGTCAAGAATTCAATCCAGATTTTCATAATGCAGTAATGCATACAGAGGATGACTCAGCAGGAGAAAATGTAGTGGTTGAAGAGTTACAAAAAGGTTATATGTACAAAGATAGTGTTTTAAGACATAGTATGGTAAAAGTAGCAAACTAAAGCCAAAACGGTTACTAGCTTATTGAAAGCTAAGTATCCTTGAAATATAAGTTAAATTACTTTATATAAAAATTAAGGAGGAATTATATAATGGGTAAAATAATCGGTATAGACTTAGGAACAACAAATTCTTGTGTTGCAGTTATGGAAGGTGGAAAACCAGTAGTAATTGCTAACTCAGAAGGGGCAAGAACAACGCCATCTGTAGTAGCTTTTAGTAAATCAGGTGAAAGATTAGTTGGTGAGCCAGCAAAAAGGCAAGCAATTACTAATCCAGATAAAACAGTAATATCTATAAAAAGACATATGGGTACTGACTATAGAGTAGGAATAGATGATAAAAAATACTCACCACAAGAAATATCTGCAATGGTACTACAAAAATTAAAATCAGATGCAGAAAGCTATTTAGGAGAAAGTGTAACAGAAGCAGTTATTACAGTACCAGCTTATTTCTCAGATAGCCAACGTCAAGCAACTAAAGATGCAGGTAAAATTGCAGGATTAGACGTTAAAAGAATTATTAACGAGCCAACAGCAGCAGCGTTAGCTTATGGATTAGACAATGAAAATGAGCAAAAAATCATGGTATATGACTTAGGTGGCGGTACTTTCGACGTTTCAATTATTGAAATTGGTGAAGGGGTTATTGAAGTTCTAGCTACAAGTGGAGATAACCGTTTAGGTGGAGACGACTTTGATGATCGTGTAATGGATTACTTAGTAAAAGAATTTAAAAATCAAGAAGGTATTGATTTATCAAAAGATAAAATGGCTGCACAAAGATTAAAAGAAGCAGCTGAAAAAGCTAAAAAAGAATTATCAACGACAACAACAACGAATATCAACTTACCATTTATCACAGCGACACAAGATGGACCAAAACATTTAGATGTAACATTAACTAAAGCAAAATTTGATGAATTAACAGCTGATTTAGTAGAAAGAACTATGACACCAGTTAGAAATGCATTAAAAGATGCTGGCTTAAATCCAAGTGATCTTGATAAAGTATTATTAGTAGGTGGGTCAACTCGTATTCCAGCAGTTCAAGATGCAGTTAAAAAAGTAACTGGCAAAGAGCCGTTTAAAGGCATTAACCCTGACGAATGTGTTGCTATTGGAGCATCTATTCAAGGTGGTAAATTAGCAGGAGATGAAGGTGCAGGGGATATCTTATTATTAGACGTTACGCCTTTATCATTAGGTATTGAAACTTTAGGTGGTGTTTCTACTAAACTTATTGAAAGAAATACAACAATTCCTACGAAGAAAAGTCAAGTATTCTCAACTGCAGAAGACAATCAAACAGCTGTAGATATTAATGTTGTTCAAGGTGAACGTCAATTTGCAAAAGACAACAAACAACTTGGAAGATTTAAATTAGATGGTATTCCACCAGCACCAAGAGGGATTCCACAAATCGAAGTAACATTTGATATTGATGCCAATGGTATCGTTAATGTTTTTGCAAAAGATTTAGGAACAGGAAAAGAGCAACATATTACAATTACTGCAAGTACAAACTTATCTGATGATGATATTGAAAAAGCTGTAGAAGAAGCGAAGAGACATGAAGAAGAAGATAAGAAAAGAAAAGAAGGCATAGACGCAAGAAATGAAGCAGATTCTATGGTGTTCCAAACTGAAAAAGCCATAAATGAAGCTGGAGACAAAGTTGATGCTGCAGAAAAAGAAAAAGTTGAAGAAGAGCTTAATAAATTAAAAGAATTATTAGCAAAAACAACAGCTGACAATATGACAGATGCTGATGTAGAAGAAATTAAAGCAGCAAAAGAATCATTAATGACAACTGCACAAATATTATTTACAAAATTATATGAGCAAGCACAAGGAGCAGGTGCTCAACCTGGGGTAGATCCATCAGAAGGTAATGGTGGAGACGATGATGTGGTTGACGCGGATTACAAAGAAGTGTAGAATATAAACAGTGCAAAGTTTTAAGCCAAAGACTACTTGTTCTTTGGCTTTTGACTAATGCTTGGGATTAAGTTATTTTTGGAAGGGTGAATTAAAGTGCCTGATAAAAGGGATTATTATGAAGTATTAGGTGTTAGTAAGAATGCCAATGATGGAGAGTTAAAAAAAGCATATAGAAATTTAGCAAAACAATACCACCCAGACATGAATCCTGGTGATGCAGATGCAGAAATTAAGTTTAAAGAAGCATCTGAAGCATATGAAGTGCTTAGTAATCAAGAAAAAAGAGCGAAATATGATCAGTTTGGCCACGCAGCATTTGGTAATGGTGCTGGAGGTCAAGGGTTTCATGGTGGATTTGATTTTGACATGGGTGATATTTTTGGAGATATATTTGGAGACTTCTTTGGCGGCGGTGGCGGTTCAAGAAGAAGAAATGCACCAGCAAAAGGGGATAATATAAGAAAAGTTATACACTTATCTTTCCAAGAGGCTGTATTTGGTATCGAAAAAGAGATTGAAATAACTTCTCAAGAAGTGTGTAACACCTGTAGTGGAAGTGGGGCAAAGCCAGGAACCCACCCAGAAACTTGTAGCCAGTGTAATGGAGCAGGTCAAGTTAGAGTGAATCAACAAACATTGTTTGGGAATATTACCAGTGTAAGAACTTGTCATGTATGTCATGGCAATGGTAAAGTGATAAAAGACAAATGTAAAGACTGTCATGGTTCAGGATATACAAGTAAAAACAAAAAAATAGCCATTAATATTCCAGCAGGAATAGACCATGGTCAAAGCATTCGTGTAAGGGATAAAGGTGAACCAGGAATAAATGGTGGACCTAGAGGGGATCTTCTAGTGACTGTATCAGTTGACAAACATCCTGTGTTTGAAAGAGAAGGATATAATGTCTTTTCAACAGTACCAATGTCATTTGTAAAGGCTGCTTTAGGAGCAGACATAACAATTAAAACAATTGATGGAGAAGAGAATTATACCATAAAAGCCGGTACACAAACCCATACACAAATAAAGCTAAAAGGTAAAGGGGTGCCACATCTAAACAATAAAAATGTTAGAGGGGACCACTATGTAACCTTAATAGTTGAAGTACCTACAAAGCTAGATGAAGAAGAAAGAAAAATATTAAAGTCTTTTGCTCAAATAACCGGTGAAGAAATTCATGATCATAAAAAAGGTTTTTTTGAAAAAGTAAAAGATGGTATTAAAGACGCCATTAACTAAGGAGATGTAGCAAATTGAAATGGATTCAATACAAACTAAAAACAACTCCAGAAGCTGTAGATGCCATTAGTTACCAATTGTATGAACTAGGTATTCAAGGTATTGAAATAGAAGATTGTATTCCTTTAAGTGAAGCAGATAAAAAACAATTGTTTGTAGATTTAATGGATGAACCTACAATTATTGAAGAAAATACATCTTATATTAAGTTCTATATATCTGAAGAAGAAAATAAAGATATAGTCATTCAAGAAATTAAAAAAAGCATTAAAGAAGTTAGTGAATTTGTTTCAGTTGGAGAAGCTACTATCCAAGAATTAATTACAGATGAAAAAGACTGGGCAGAAAACTGGAAAAAGTATTTTAAGCCTTTTAAAGTAGATGAGAATATTATCGTAAAACCTAGTTGGGAAGCGTTAGATTTTGCTAGGGAAGAAGATATTGTAATTGAAATTGACCCAGGTATGGCATTTGGAACGGGAACCCATGAAACAACAAGTCTTTGTATAAGCTCAATAAATAAATATATGAAGAAAAATGATAGGGTCTATGATATTGGATGTGGTAGTGGTATTCTGGGAATAGCAGCATCTAAATTAGGTGCAGCCAAAGTAGTATGTACGGATATTGATCCAATGGCAGTTACAGTAGCATCTGAAAATGTTCAAATTAATCAAGTCAATAATAATGTAGAAGTATACAAAGGCAATTTGTTAGAAACAATAGATGAAAGCGACAAAGCAGATTTAGTTGTTGCCAATATTTTAGCTGAAGTCATTATTATTTTAACAAAGGATATTAAGAAAGTGTTAAAAGACAATGGAATTTTTATTTGTTCAGGAATTATTTTAGCTAAGATTGACGATGTGGTTAAGGCTATTGAAGAACAAGGACTAAGGATTGTTGAAATACAGAAAAAAGGTGAATGGGCTGCTATTGTTGCTCAGTAGTTGGTGGAAGGTATGTATCGTTTTTTTGTTGATTCAAGACAAATAAGTGAAAAAGAGATTATAATTTTAGGCGATGATGTTAACCATATTAAAAATGTTCTTCGTATGGAAAAAGGAGAATGCCTTGTAATTTGTAATGGACAAGGAGAAGATTATTATTGTATAATAGATTCAGTTGAAAATGATAGGGTTATTGCTCTAATACAAGAAAAGACTATTTCTGAAACTGAATTAAAAACGAAAATTTATCTTTTTCAAGGGATGCCTAAAAAAGATAAAATGGAGTTAATTATACAAAAATCTGTTGAGCTTGGTGTACAAGAGATTATACCAGTAATAACTCAAAGGACAATTATAAAATTAGAGCCTAAAAAAGAGATTAAAAAAATTGAGAGATGGAATGCTATCTCCCTTTCTGCTGCAAAGCAAGCAAAAAGAGGGATTATACCTAAAGTTAGTAATACCATGAGTTTTAATGAAGCACTAACATTTGCAAGTAAAGAGTTGGATGCTGTTTTAATTCCTTATGAAAAAGCTAATAATATAAGTGTGACAAAATCAATAATAGAGAGTATGAAAGTCAACTCGGTAGGCATATTTATTGGACCAGAAGGTGGATTCGAAGAAGAAGAGATAGAAAAAGCAATAAAATATGGTGCACAGCCAATATCTCTAGGAAAAAGAATTCTTAGAACAGAAACGGCTGGTTTAACACTACTATCAATATTAATGTATAATTTTGAGGAGGATTAAAATGGCGCTTAGAGTTCTTATTGTTGATGACGCTATCTTTATGAGAACCGTTTTAAAGAAAATGTTGGCAGAAGAAGGCAATTTTGAAATTGTTGGTGAAGCTAATAATGGTGTAGAAGCCATTGCAAAAGCAAAAGAATTACAACCTGATATAATAACACTTGATATAACAATGCCAGAAATGGATGGTGTTACGGCACTTCCTGAGATTGTAAAAGCAAGTCCTAATACAAAAGTTATTATGTGCTCGGCTATGGGGCAGCAACCAATGGTTATTGAAGCTATTAAGAATGGTGCGAAGGATTTTATTGTTAAACCATTTCAGAAAGCTAGGGTATTGCAGGCTATTGAAAATGTGATGAAATAAATCTAACATTGTAAAGTCAAGCACACAAGTGTGCTTATGAGTGTCGACTTAGTCGACACTCATTTTATGAATAGCCGATGTATGTGCAGGGATTTGTGATATATATGAACTTCAAAAACCCACAACCATCCTTGGTTGTTAGGGTTTTGCTGCGCCATCCTTGGCTCCGCTATTGCGTTCATATATATCACAAATCCTAGCTTGAATTTGCTACAGTTTGAAGCACACATAGTGTGCTTTATATTTGTTAGTAAATAAATATACGAAAGATAAATGTATGGAGGTTTATATGGAAGTTTATTTTGATAATGCTGCGACGACGAAGCCTTTTCCTGAAGTGATTGATAAGATTGTGCAGGGGTATGAGGAGTATGGGAATACTTCTTCGTTGCATAATAAAGGGATTCGTGCGGAGAAGTTGGTTAAAGAGGCCAAGTCTGTTTTTGCTAAGTTGCTTAAAGTGGATGATAAAGAGTTGTTTTTTACTTCAGGTGGGACGGAGTCTAATAATCTTGCTATTATTGGGACGGCATTGGCGAATAGACGGTCAGGTAAACATATTATTACTTCTTCTATTGAACATGCATCGGTTTTGAACACTATGAAGGCGTTAGAAGAGGATGGGTTTGTTGATACCTTTGAAATAACCGTTATTGAGGTTAATAAAGAGGGTATTATTGATATAGAGGCATTGAAAGACGCCATTAGAGAAGATACCATTCTTGTGTCTTTAATGCATGTAAATAATGAAATTGGTTCAGTGCAACCTATTAAAGAGATTGGTAGGATTATAAAGGAAAGTAATTCAAAAACACTTTTTCATGTAGATGGTGTTCAATCCTTTGGTAAGTATAGTATTCATCCTAAAAAAGATCTTATTGACTTATTAAGTATCAGTGCCCATAAAATTCATGGGCCTAAAGGTGTAGGGTTGCTATTTGTAAAAGACAAAGTTAAAATTAAACCAATTATTTTTGGTGGAAATCATCAAAAAGGTCTTAGGTCAGGTACAGAGAATGTTCCTGGGGTGATGGGATTTGCCGAAGCTGCTAAGTTGATGTATGAAAGTTTAGAGGAAAAGATACAATATTTATATAATATTAAAAAAGAGTTGGCCTATGGCATTTTAAATAATATTGACGATACAGCAATCAACGGTAGTATTGAAGAGGGCGCACCACATATATTAAATATTCGATTTAAATATATAAGAAGTGAAGTACTTATGCATACCCTGGAAAATAATGGGATCTATGTATCTACAGGTTCTGCTTGTTCCTCAAATAAAAATAGTACCAGTCAAGTTTTAAAATGTTTAGGTTTAGATATAAATGAAGTAGACGAGTCTGTTAGATTTAGTTTTTCTGTATATAATACAATTGAAGAAGTTAATTACTGTATTGAAAATCTTAAAAAAGAAGTGCCTTTCTTAAGAAGGTATGTTAGAGGTGGAAAGTAATGTATAATGCATTTTTAGTTAAGTATGGTGAACTTGCAATAAAAGGAAGAAACAGATATTTGTTTGAAAATGTTCTTGTTCAACACATTAAAAGGGCTTTAAAACCTTATGGTGAATTTATTGTAAAAAAAGAACAAGGTAGAATTTTTATTGAAGCCCTTTCAGATTTTGAGTATGACGAGGCTATAGATAAGTTAAGAAAGATATTTGGTATTGTTGGGATTTGTCCTGTTATTTTATCAGATGACTTATCTTTTGAAGCAGTGAAAAAGCTTTCCATTGAATATGTAAATCAATCTTTTGAAGAAAAGAATTTTACTTTTAAGGTAGAGGCAAGAAGAGCGGATAAAAAATACCCATTAGATTCTATGGAAATCTCTAGAGAAATTGGTTCAATTTTATTAGATGAGTTTTCAAATCTAAAAGTAGATGTGCATAAGCCAGAAGTGAAAATAATGGTGGAAATAAGAAACAAAGCATACATCTATTCTCATGTTATTCCAGGTTTAGGTGGAATGCCTGTAGGAACCAATGGAAAGGCTATGCTTATGCTTTCAGGTGGTATTGATAGCCCAGTAGCAGGTTGGATGATAGCAAAAAGAGGTGTGGCAATAGATGCAGTCTATTACCATTCTCATCCTTACACAAGTGAACGTGCCAAAGAGAAAGTTATTGATTTGGCTAAAATCATTAGTGAATATACAGGTCCAATTAATTTACATGTGGTACCATTTACAGACATACAATTGTATATCTATGAAAACTGCCCTCACGAACAATTAACGATCATTATGAGAAGAGTAATGATGCAAATGGCAGAAAGAATCGCTTTGGATAATGGGGCGTTAGCTTTAATCACAGGGGAAAGTATTGGACAAGTTGCGAGTCAAACCATTCAAAGTTTAACAACAACAAATGCTGTGTGTAATATTCCTGTATTTAGACCGTTAATTGGTTTTGACAAACAAGAGATTGTAAACATATCGGAGAAGATAGGCACTTATGAAACTTCAATATTACCTTATGAAGATTGTTGTACAATTTTTGTTGCAAAACATCCCGTGACCAAACCAAGTTTAAAAAGCATAGAAAGATCAGAACGTAAATTAGAGAAAATAGAAGAATTAGTAAATGAATCCTTAGAAAAGACAGAAGTAATAAAAGTATAAACAAAAATAACCAGTGTATTCACTGAAAAACTTAAAAGTTTTCAGTGGTACAATGGTTAGATTAAACAAATGATTGAAATGGAGAAGAATTATTCAACGATGTATGGTTTTAAAACTTCCATCACTTCTTCTTCATTATCAGTATGAACGTTAAGATCAATTGGTTTAGATAAATCTAAACTAAAAATCCCCATAATTGACTTAGCGTCAATTACATATCTTCCTGACATTAAGTCAAAATCGTACTCAAATTTGCTAACTAAGTTTACAAAACTTTTAACTTTATCAATTGAATTTAAAGTAACTTGTAATTTAATCATATAAAGCCCTCCTTATAATATCTTGGTATATATTTATACTACCTAAAATGGGAAAGATTGTCAATATTAAATTATTTTGAAGTCACAAAATTTGACGCCTTCCATAGACAAAAAAAGCTAATTTAAAAGGATTTTATAAGACTTGTATGGTTTTAACAGATGTATAAATAAATTAGGTAAATAATTATAAAAAACAAAGGACAGCAATTTAATTATAGAGTTATTAATGATTAAAGATAATTATTGAATACACAAAAGCGAGGTTGAATATGGGAAAAGTAGCTTTTCACACATTAGGTTGTAAAGTAAATCAATATGAAACAGATGCAATGCTTCAGTTATTTGAAAATAATGGGTATAAGGTAATACCTTTTAATGAAGTATCAGATATATATATAATTAATACTTGTACTGTAACAAATATGGCAGATAAGAAATCAAGACAGATTATTAATAAGGCAAAGAAAACAAATCCTGATTCTATTATTGTTGTTGTAGGGTGTTATGCCCAAGCAGCAAAAGAAAAGCTTGAATTAGACAAAGACATTGATATTGTCATTGGAAATAATAAAAAGAACGATATTTTAAATATCGTTGAAGACTATATAAAAGAAAAGAAAATAGAAGATACAGTAATTGATATTAATGATACAGATATTTATGAGCCATTATCCATTACAAAGGTTTCAGAGAAAACAAGAGCTTACATTAAAATACAAGATGGATGTAATCAATTTTGTTCATATTGTATTATCCCATTTATGAGGGGACGGGTACGTAGTAGATTGCCTGAAGAAGTCATTAAAGAAGTGGAAGCTTTAGTAAAAAATGGTTACAAAGAAGTGGTTTTAACAGGTATTCATTTGGCTTCTTATGGGAAAGATTTAGTAGATATTCATATTTTAGATTTATTAAAAGAACTCAATAAAATTCAAGATCTTAAAAGAATCAGATTAGGTTCACTAGAGCCGAATTTAATAACAGAAGAATTTGCCAAAGAAGTAAGTTCTATAGAAAAATTATGTCCTCATTTTCATTTATCTCTTCAAAGTGGATGTAATGAAACTTTAAAAAGAATGAATAGAAAATACACTACAGAATCATACTTAGATAAGGTTGAAATTCTTCGCAAGTATTATAATAAACCGGCGATAACAACGGATATTATTGTAGGTTTTCCAGGGGAAACAGAAGAAGAATTCAATGAAACCTATGAATTTACAAGAAAAATTTCTTTTAGTGACGTTCATGTATTTAAGTACTCCAAAAGAGAAGGAACAAAAGCAGCTGACTTTACGAATCAAGTAGAGGAAAAAGTAAAAACATTTCGAAGCAATAAACTTATTCAATGCTGTAATGCCTTAAAAGAAAAGTACCTTGAAGATATGAAAGGTGAAATAGAAGAAGTATTATTTGAGGAAACCATTACCATAGATGATAAAGACTATTGTATGGGACATACTAAAAGATATGTTAAAGTAGGTATAATAAGTGATGAAGATATAAGCAATCAATTAATCAATGTGGAATTGTTAGAAAGAAAAGATGATTTGCTATTTGGAAGAAAACAATAAAAAACAAAATAAAATTATTAACAAATATAATTGAATTTTTACAGTTTTTGTTATAATATATATTTAAGGAATATACTATCGTGAAAATGAAAGCATGTTGTTTTCATTAAAACTTGTGCCTTCTGGGCGGCCAGAGGTATGTAGTAAACTATAAATATACCAAAAAATAAAAAGTTGAGTATCCTTGACTTTTAATAATTTTATATAATGAGATTCGTTATTAAGGATGTGAGACTATGCCAAAAATCAATCATACCCAGTTTTTTAAAGTAGACAAAGAACCTGTAAATGAAGCAAAAGAGGTACTTACAACAGTTTATAAAGCATTAAGTAAAAAGGGTTATAATCCTATTAATCAAATAGTAGGGTATATTTTATCAGGAGATCCTACATATATAACAAGTTACAACAATGCTAGAAGTGTTATTATGAAAATTGAGCGTGATGAATTATTAGAAGAATTACTAAAAAATTACATTGATGATAAATTAAATTAAATGTTGAGGTCTCAGTAAAACTGTAGAATAAAGTGTTTTTATTCTACTTTTTTTACAAACTGAATGGTATATTTTGTTATTGACAATAAATGAGGTGTAATATTGAGGTTATTAGGTTTAGATTTCGGTTCAAAAACCGTTGGCGTGGCTGTTAGTGATTTAATGGGTTGGACAGCTCAAGGCCTAGAAGTAATAAAAAGAAAAGAAGAAAACAATCTAAAAGCGACTATTTTAAGAATATCTGAGATTATTAAAGAATATGAAGTGGAAAAAATAATACTAGGATTGCCTAAAAATATGAATAATTCTATTGGCGAACGTGCTGAAAAAGCTCTTAAATTCAAAGAAAGATTAGAAAAGGAATTGAATATTCCCGTTGTAACTTGGGATGAAAGATTAAGCACAATGTTCGCTGAAAGAACATTGTTAGAAGGGGATATGAGTAGAGAAAAAAGAAAAAAAATCATTGATAAAATGGCAGCTGTAATTATATTACAAGGCTATCTAGACAGTGGACAAAAATAATAATAAATTGAGGTGTAAAAATGGAAAAAGAAAGTAAATTAGAGTTTCAAATTGATGGAAGTGATGAAAAAGTTGAATTTTATGTTATGGAACAGGTTAGAATAAATAATACAAATTATTTATTAGTGACAGAAGATGAAGACGATGATGAAGCAGATTTAGAAGCTTATATATTAAAAGAAAAAGAAGTAGGGGAAGATGAAGATATAATTTATGAAATCCTTGAAAATGAAGAAGAATTAACTTTTGTCTCTAAAATATTTGAAGCTAAGATAGAAGACTTTGATTTTGAAATATAATTTAAGTATCAAATATAAGTATTAAAATAATTATGAAAGTCCATAATTATATTTTCTAGGAATTCTAGTATCAATTGACAAAAAACTAAATGAAACATATAATGGTATAGAGTTATTCCATAATAAGGTAAATCAGAATCCATTATATTTCGGGTGTTTGTTAGGGGAGAGTTTTATGTCACAAGAAAAAAATGATTTTAAAGAACTTTTAAAAGAAAAAGGTCTGAAGCTAACAACTCAAAGAAGAACGATTCTTGAGCTTTTAGAAAAGCATCAAGGTGAGCATTTAACTGCTGAAGAGATTTATGAATTAGTTAAGATAGAATGTCCAGAGATTGGACTTGCAACGGTATATAGAACAGTACAACTTTTACAAGAATTAAAACTTATAGAAAGATTAAATTTGGATGATGGGTATAGCCGATATGAAATTGGTAAAAGCGAAAATGAACATCATCATCATCATTTAATATGTAATCAATGCAGTAAAGTACTTGAAGTAGAAGACGATTTATTAGATCCATTAGAAGACGAAATAGAAAAATCTTTTAATTTTAAAGTAACGGATCATAAAGTAAAATTTTATGGTATTTGTAGTGACTGTATAAAAGATAACAAGTAAGGATACACTTTAAATCTTAATATTGGTTTTAAAGTTACTTGCATAACTTCTTTTTTTGATGCACAAATTTAATTATAGTTTCCTTGAAAACATTTTAGAATTTGTATTCAAGGAATCTTGTTCGGAATTAAGCTGTATAAGTTGAAATAATGGGCGGTTTTATATACATACTAAAAAAATGGAGGTGGCATTTTGGCCAAAGAAAATTCAAAAGTAAAAATTATTCCTTTAGGTGGTTTAGAGCAAATTGGAATGAACATCACTGCTTTTGAGTATGAAGACAATATTATCATTGTTGACTGTGGAATAGCGTTTCCAGAAGATGAAATGTTAGGGATAGATTTAGTAATACCAGATTTTACTTATCTAAAAAATAATGTTGACAAGATTAAAGGTGTCGTACTTACTCATGGGCACGAAGATCATATAGGATCTTTACCATATTTATTAAAGGAAATGAATGTTCCTATATATGGAACAAAATTAACAATTGGGTTAGTAGAAAACAAGTTAAAAGAACACAATTTGATAAAAACGACTAGAAGAAAAGTTGTTAAACAAGGACAAACAATTGTATTAGGTAACTTCAAAATTGAATTTATTAGAAGTAACCATAGTATTGCTGATGCTGTAGCCCTTGCTATAACAACACCAGCAGGTATTATCATTCATTCAGGAGATTTTAAAATTGATTATACACCTGTATTTGGTGAGGTAATTAATTTGCAAAGATTTGCTGAATACGGTAAAAAAGGTGTTCTGGCATTTTTATGTGATAGCACAAATGTTGAAAGACCTGGATATACAATGTCTGAGAAAACCGTTGGTAAGGCATTTGATAATATATTTTCTGAAAACAGAAGAAGCAGAATTATTATTGCAACCTTTGCTTCCAATGTTGATAGGGTACAACAAGTCATTAACTCTGCTGTAAAATTTAAAAGAAAAATGGTTGTAGAAGGCAGAAGTATGATTAATGTTGTTAATACTGCTAAAGAGTTAGGTTATCTTAAAATACCTAGTGATATGTTAATAGATGTAGAAGAAATGAAAAACTATAGAGACGATCAAATTGTAATCATTTCTACTGGTAGTCAAGGAGAGCCTATGGCAGCTTTATCTCGTATGGCATCCAATAACCATAGAAGAATTACAATTAAGCCTGGGGATATGGTAGTGTTAAGTTCAACCCCTATACCAGGGAATGAAAAAACAGTTTCAAGAGTAATTAATGAATTATTTAGAAAAGGTGCAAAAGTAATATTCCAAGATACCCATGTATCAGGACATGCTTGCCAAGAAGAAATAAAACTGCTTCATACACTAGTAAAACCAAAATACTTTATTCCAGTTCATGGAGAATATAGACATTTAATCAAACACGCTGAATTAGCTGAAGATTTAGGTGTTAAAAAAGATAATATCTTTATTTTATCACCAGGAGATATATTAGAACTAGATAATGAATCTGGTGGATTAACAGGTAGAGTGCCAGCTGAGGCTGTGCTAGTAGATGGTCTAGGGGTGGGAGATGTTGGTAACATCGTTCTAAGAGACCGACAACATTTATCACAAAATGGATTAATTATTGTTGTTGTAACACTAAGAAAACACTCAGCAGAAGTTGTTGCAGGACCTGATATTATATCACGTGGATTTGTGTATGTTAGGGAATCTGAGACATTAATTGAAGATGCAAAGAATGTGATCAGAGAAGCGCTTAACCAATGTTTAAGTAAAAACATTACAGATTGGTCTAGAATAAAAACAGCATTAAAAGATGCTTTAAGTGAGTTCTTATGGAAACAAACGAAAAGAAATCCTATGATTCTACCAATTATAATGGAACTTTAGAATCATTTGTTTTTAACAAACGAGGGTGACGATATGGGAAAAAAAGTAATGCATACTACTTTAAGAATGATATTAAAAATCTTATTTTTAATATTGGCAGTATACCTTATATACGTTGTGGGAACAAAGTCTTATTCCGCTGTTTATGACTTTATATTAGGTGAACCAGATCCGAATGTTATTGTTAGAGATGTTACTGTTTCTATACCTCAAGGGGCTAATACAAAAGCCATAGGGGAGATACTTCAGGAAAATGGATTGATTAAAAACGCCAATTTATTTATGTTAAGGGTTAAGTTTTTATCTGAGTTTGATGGTAAATTAAGATATGGTGACTTTACTTTAAATACTGGCATGAGCGAAGAAGAAATGATTTTAGTATTATCCACTGAGGGGCAAAGACGGGCAACAGTTCGCTTTACTATACCTGAAGGATTTACGATACAACAGATGGCTCGAAAACTTGAAGATGATGGTATTGTAACGGCTGAAGAATTTATGGATGCAGTAAATAATACTGAGTATGATTATAGGTTCCTTAAAGATTTACCAGAGAGAGAACCAGGTGAGCCAAGGCTTCAAGGTTACTTATTCCCTGATACTTATGAAGTATTTGAAGGGTCAAGTGCTGACGTGATTGTAAGTAGAATGCTTAGTGGGTTTAATAATGTATTTACGGATGAATATTATAAAAGAGCAGATGAATTAGGGTATACAGTGGATGAAATAGTAACCATAGCTGCAATGATTGAAAAAGAAGCTAGAGTAGCAGAAGAGCGTCCTATGATTGCTGGTGTTATCTATAATAGAATAGCTGTAAATATGTTGCTTCAAATTGATGCGACGTTACAGTATTTAAGAGAAAGATATCCTGAAGATGATCCTAGAAGAATCGTAGATTATAAAGATTATGATTCAAGATATAACACATATAGATTTACTGGTATTCCAAGTGGACCTATTGCCAATCCAGGAAGAAGTTCTATTGAAGGTGCACTTTATCCAGAAAGTCACGAGTACTTTTATTATGTGTTAAGAGATCCTGTGACTGGGGAGCATGCTTTTAATAGAACATTAGAAGAGCATAATAGAGATGTAAATAGATATTTAAGATAACGAATCTTGATAGAGACTAAAGATGGCTTTAGTCTCTTCTTGATGAATTGAATTAATTGTTTTTGAATTAAAGATGTGTCGTGGGTTTATTCAAGGAATATATAATAACTCTGGCTGCCTTTCCTTTCAGCCGGTCGACGCCAGAATCATTATATATTCCTTGAATAAGGGATTTCCATGGTTACATTTAAGCAATAGCATTCTGTATAAAAATAACAACATTTAAATACCTTTTTTTTAAGGAGTAATAGAGATGATTACAAATCAACAAGTTTTAGATTATTTGAGGGCTATCGAGCCTGAGAAAGAGCCTGTTTTAGGTGAGATTGAGAAGGAAGCCATTAGACTTGAAATCCCTATTATTAAGAATGAAGTTCAAGGGTTATTAAGGCTAATGTTATCTATTAAAAGACCTTTGAGGGTATTGGAGATAGGGACAGCAGTTGGTTTTTCTTCAATTCTTATGAGCCATTATTTGCAAGAGAATGGTTCCATTGCTACTATTGAGCGTAGTGAATATATGATAGAAAAAGCAAAAGCTAACATAAAAAAGGCCAATAAAGAACATATTATAACTATTATAGAAGATGATGCTGAAGTGGCTCTAAAAGCTTTAGAGGGTCAATTTGATTTTATTTTTTTAGATGCAGCTAAGGGTCAATATATTACTTTTTTACCTTACTGTGTGAATTTGTTAAATGATAATGGGATACTAATCTCTGACAATGTTTTACAAGATGGCAACGTGGCTAAATCTAGGTTTAGTGTTGCTAGACGGTATAGAACCATCCATTCTAGAATGAGAGAGTACCTTTGGGAGATTAATCATCATAAAGAGTTAGAAACTACTATTCTACCTATAGGTGACGGCATTACTATAAGTTACAAAAAATGATACTATGGATTACCACATGTTTTTAAACGAGGTGAAGAAAATGAAAAAGACAGAATTATTAATACCAGCAGGGAATTTAGAGTCTTTGAAAGTTGCTGTTAAATATGGTGCAGATGCTGTATACATAGGTGGGGAAATGTATGGCTTAAGAGCTAAAGCTAAGAATTTTTCATTAGCAGATATGAAAGAAGGCATTGACTATGCTCATAAACACAATGCAAAAGTTTATGTAACAGCTAATATTATTGCCCATAATGAAGATATTGAAGGCGTTGCTCAGTATTTTAAAGAATTAAAAGAAATTAAACCTGATGCAGTCATCATTGCAGATCCTGGTATTCTTGAAATTGCAAAAGAAATTATGCCTGATATGGAGATACATATTAGTACTCAGGCCAATAATACGAATTATAGAAGTTTTAACTTTTGGCATAAACTTGGTGTAAGTAGAGTTGTTGCAGCAAGAGAGCTTTCATTAGAAGAAATCAAAACAATTCATAATAATATTCCAGAAGACTTAGAAATTGAAGCATTTATACATGGTGCCATGTGTATCAGTTATTCTGGGAGATGTTTATTAAGCAGTTATTTTACTGGAAAAGATGCCAATAAAGGGGCTTGTACCCATCCTTGTAGATGGAACTACAATATCGTTGAGGAAACACGTCCAGGAGAGTATATGCCTGTCTATGAAAATAAAAGAGGAACATTTATATTTAATTCCAAGGATTTATGTATGATTGAATATATACCACAGTTAATAGAGGCAGGTATTCATAGTTTGAAAATTGAAGGTAGAATGAAAACCCTCCTATATGTTGCAACTGTTGCAAGCACTTATAGAAAAGCTCTAGATGATTACTTTAAAGATCCGAGTTTATATGAAGCAAATCTACTCCAATACATTGATGAAATTAAAAAATGTAGCTATAGACCTTTTTCTACTGGTTTTTATTTTGACAAACCTGATGAAACTTCTCAGATTTATGAAAATAACTCGTATATTAGAAACTACACGTTCATAGGTATAGTAATAGGATATGATAATGAAAAACAACTGCCTATTATTGAACAAAGATATAAGTTTGGTGTAGGTGATGAGATTGAAGTAATGAAAAAAGATGGCAAACATAAAAAAGCCATTATTGAGGAAATGTGGGATGAGGAAGGTAGTGTTGTTACAAGCGCACCACATCCTAAACAAAAACTTATTGTAAAACTTAGTGAAAAAGTAGAGGAATTAGACATTTTAAGAAAACGTGGAGAAGATAATTAAACAAAAAATAGCTAAACCATCAAAGAAAACCCTATAAAAACAACCTATTATACAAAAAATTCATATAAAAAAAATAGGAAAGGCACAAACCATTATATATTATCATAAGATAGTATAAACATAAAATGGGAGTGCTTTTTTTGTTAGATATAATTATTGGATTAATAAGTTTTGTTATACCTACTTTTTATGTTTCAGGAAACCAATCTTTTCCCCAGCCCCTATCTTATGAGGAAGAAGTTTTATACTTAAAAAAATATAAAGAAGGAGATTTAGAAGCTAAAAATGTTTTAGTTGAAAGAAATCTTAGATTAGTAGCCCATATTGTTAAAAAGTATAATAATGGGGATAGGGATATGGATGATCTTATCTCTATTGGAACCATAGGTTTGATAAAAGCCATAACATCATATGATATAGAAAAGGGAACTAGACTTGCTACCTATGCTGCAAGATGTATAGAAAATGAATTATTAATGATGTTAAGAGCTGAGAAGAAGCAAACAAAGGAAGTATCTCTACAAGAACCAATCGGAGTAGACAAAGAGGGCAATGAGATAAGTCTCATAGACGTATTGGAAAATGATGATAACTCTATAATTGATGAAGTGGATTTAAAAATAAAAGTAAAAGAATTGTATGAGAAAATGAAAAAGGTGTTAAAATCAAGAGAAAAAATGGTTATAGAATTAAGATATGGCCTAGTGAATGGCAACGAAAAAACACAAAGAGAAATTGCCAGTATGTTAGGGATATCACGTTCCTATGTTTCAAGAATTGAAAAAAAAGCTTTAAAAAAATTATTTAAAGCTTTCCAAGAGCATAGTTAGGTATGAAAGAGGAGTGTTTATAAGAACAGGTGGACATTTATATAAATGTTGCCTGTTTTTTAGTGTTTATAAGAGAGAATATAGCAAGTTGAAATAGTTTTGGAAAAATTATACAAATTATTGTCTTTTTTATACAAATTAGTTGACAAAAACAACCTTTGAGCATTAATATAATAAGAGAGGTGAGGACATGATTGGAACTAGAAAAAAGCTAAGACTTGGAGATTTACTCATAGAGTATGGTCTAATGACCCAACAACAATTAGATGAAGCACTAGCAAGACAAAAACAAACGGGTGGTAAATTAGGGGAAATACTCATTAATATGGGTATTGTTACAAAACAAAACATTAATCAAATTCTAGAATTTCAACTTGGAATCCCATATGTTGATTTAAAAGAATACCAAATTGACCCTGTGGCTGTTCAGCTAGTAAGTGAAATATTGGCTAAAAAGCATCGAATCCTGCCCATACGCATAAAAAACAATGATTTATATGTGGCAATGGAAGATCCATTGGATATTATTGCAATAGATGATATTTCATTGACTACAAGTAAAAATATTATTCCAATGCTATCCTCAGAGGAACAAATTAATGAATCGATAGAATTATACTATGGAAAAGAACAAGCTATGGCTGCTGCTGAGAGATACAAACAAGAAAATATTATAGATTTTAGTGAATTAGATGAAAGCATTATTGAGGATGAAGTAAAAAGTGCCCCAATAGTAAAATTAGTGAACACAATTCTAGAACAATCTATTGTTCATAGGGCAAGTGATATACATATAGAACCTATGGAAAAGGTTTTAAGAGTTCGATTTAGAATAGATGGTAACTTGAAAGAGATGATGGAATATGACAGTTCTTTGTTATCTGCCATTGTTGCAAGAATTAAGATAACCAGTGGAATGGATATTGCTGAAAAAAGAAAACCACAAGATGGAAGAATCAATATAAAGGTAGATAAAAAGAAGTATGATATTCGTGTATCATCTTTACCAACGGTTTTTGGTGAAAAAATAGTTATGCGAATAACCTCAAAAGAAGGGTTAACCAAAGGGAAAGGTGAGTTGGGATTTTCTCCAGAAGATCTTCAAAAATTCAATGAAATACTATCTAATCCACATGGGATCATACTTGTAACAGGTCCAACAGGAAGTGGAAAATCAACCACCCTTTATACAGCATTATCTGAATTAAATAGTGAAGATATTAATATTGTAACCGTTGAAGATCCAGTAGAAGCCAACATAGAAGGTATCAACCAAGTTCAAGTGAATACAAAAGCAGGCCTTAATTTTTCTTCTGCTTTAAGATCAATCCTAAGACAGGACCCTGATATTATTATGATTGGTGAGATTCGAGATACAGAAACAGCAGAAATAGCCGTTAAAGCATCTATTACTGGTCATTTGGTTGTAAGCACATTACATACCAATAGCGCCACTGGTTCCATAACCAGGTTAATAGATATGGGCATAGAGCCGTTCTTGCTGGGGGCTTCTGTTGTTGGTGTTATCGCTCAAAGATTGGTACGTAAACTATGCACAAAATGTATGGAGCCTTACACACCAAATGAATTTGAAAAAAAAGTCCTTAATATAGAAGAAGATATAGTGATTCATAAAGCCAATGGTTGTCATATTTGTAATCATGCAGGCTATAGTGGCAGAATTGGTGTGTACGAAATAATGAAGGTGTCTAACGAACTAAGAACAGCGATTAATGATGGTGTAAATGCCAGTAAGTTAAAAGAACAAGCGATAAAAGACGGTATGAAAACACTTAAAACAAATGCAATAGAATTAGTTCTTAAGGGCGTGACCAGTTTTGAAGAAATGGTTAGAATTGCATACGAAGCAGACTAATTAAAAAATGGGAAGGAAAAATTGAGTAAACATGTATACAGTAGAAGAGTTACTAATTATAGCAAAAGAAAATAAAGCATCTGACTTACATCTTACTGTTGGTAGACCGCCCACTATTCGAATCAATGGCAATTTAAAATATGCTCATAGTGAAAAATTATCCCCACAGACGACTCAAGAATTAATTATGAGTATTCTTACGGAAAAGCAAAAAGATGTATTAGAACAAAAAGGAGAAGTGGATTTTTCTTTTTCTTATACCAATATCGGTCGTTTTCGTGCCAATGTATTCAGACAAAGAGGGTCTTATGGAGCGGCCATACGTTTGGTTGGCACAACCATACCTTCCCCAAGTGCTTTAGGCATTCCTAAGACAGTTGTAGATCTTTATAATAAAAGAAGAGGTCTTATCCTTGTAACAGGACCGACAGGAAGTGGTAAATCAACCACCTTGGCATCCATTATTGATAAAATAAATACCAATTGTAATGCCCATATTATAACATTAGAAGACCCTATTGAGTATTTGCATTCTCACCAAAAAAGCATTGTTAATCAAAGAGAAATAGGTCTTGATACCCAATCTTATGCCAATGCATTAAGAGCGGCCTTAAGGCAAGATCCTGATGTTATATTAGTGGGGGAGATGAGGGACTTAGAAACCATTTCCATAGCCATAACAGCAGCAGAAACAGGTCATTTGGTATTGTCCACCCTCCATACAATAGGTGCAGCCAGTACCATTGATCGTATTATTGATGTTTTTCCGCCTCACCAACAGCAACAAATTCGAGTTCAGCTCAGTACGGTATTAGAGTCCATTGTATCTCAACAATTATTACCTACTGTAGATGAAAAGGGTAGGGTAGCTGCTTTTGAGGTCCTTCATGCCAATGCAGCAGTTAGAAATCTTATAAGAGAAGGTAAAACACATCAGATAGAGTCCATTATTCAGACCAATAAAAGCATAGGTATGACCACTATGGATGATGCATTATATGATTTGTACTTAAACGGTTATATTACAAGTGAAAAAGCATTGTTATATGCCCAGAATCCTATAAGTCTGAAAAGAAAATTGGTATAAAAGACCTAATTTCCCTGTAAATAATACTAGACTGCTGTTGAAAAAGAATATATAATGAAAATGTAAATAAGTGGGGGATATACACATGTACCCAGCGGCAATAAGGGGTGGAATTTAGATGGGGACATATTCATATAAAGCGCTGACTCGTGATGGTAAGAATAAAAAAGGCACCTTAGAAGCAAATAATAAAGATACTGCCTTTTCTATGATTAAAGAAAATGGTTGGATACCTTTAAGTATTGCAGAGCAAAGTGTTTTAAACAAAGATTTGAATATTACTTTTGGTACCTTGGTTAAGGTAAATGAACTGTCGTTGTTCTGTAAGCAATTTGTTAGTATTTTAAGTGCAGGGTTAAGTGTATTAGATGCACTAGATTTATTAGGGGAACAAACGTCTAATAAATACCTGAAAAAAGCAATTGTTGATATATATGGTTCAGTAGAAAAAGGGAATTCACTAGCAAGTTCAATGGCAAATCACCCTAAAATATTCCCTAATCTATTAGTGAATATGGTAGATGCAGGTGAAATGAGTGGTAATTTAGAAATTGCTTTTGATCGAATGGCTACCCATTTTGAGAAGGAAACAAAGTTGAAACAAACCATAAAAAAGGCAACCACCTATCCAATTATGGTATCTATAATTGCCTTTATAGTGGTTGGTGTATTGGTAACTTTTGTTGTGCCTTCTTTTGTAGATATGTTTGATTCAGCGGGAATGGAGTTACCTGCGTTAACAAGAATATTATTGTCCATTAGTTCTTTTATTAGACATCAATGGTTGTTCCTTATATTAGGTTCTGTTGGTGGACTATTTGCATTGATTTATTACAGCAAATCAGAACAAGGCAAAATATTAATTTCTTCAATCATGTTAAAACTACCACTTTTTGGTACATTAAATATAAAAGTAGCAGCATCAAGATTTACAAGGACTTTAAGTACTTTATTGGCATCGGGTATATCATTATTAGAGGCAATAGAAATAGTCGCCAAACTTATTGATAACCATGTTGTGTCCAAACACTTAACAGATGTAAAAGAACAAGTAAGTAGGGGAATTCCTTTATCTAAGCCTATAAAAGATGAGAAAATCTTTCCGCCAATGGTCACTCATATGGTGAAAGTAGGGGAAGATACAGGAACTTTAGAAGAAACCCTTAATAAAGTGGCTGATTTCTATGACTCAGATGTAGAGACAGCGGTTGCACAATTAACAACCATGTTAGAGCCACTAATTATTGTTATATTAGCAGTTGTTGTTGGGTTTATCGTACTTTCTATTATTCAACCTATGTTCCAAATGTATGATACATTCAATCATGTATAGGGGCATTGAAAATAAAATTATAATTAAAAAGGGAGAGGAACAAATATGAAAAATATTAAAAAATTCTTTAAAAACCAAAAGGGGTTCTCATTAGTAGAGCTTATCATCGTTATTGCGATTTTAGCAGTAATAGCAGGGATTGCAGCACCTAATTTAATTGGGTATGTTCAAAGATCAAGGGTATCAGCAGATGAGTCTAATGCTACATTAATTGCTAATGCTATTCTTGTTGAACTGGCTGATAGGGGTGGTAATACTTATTCAACTGGTGGAGATGCTAACAGTACAGTGGAGTTTAGACAGTATACACCAGCTGAAGCTAATGCCAATCCCGATAGAACATTAATTAATGATGCTATTGGAAATCTTCAAAATGTACCTACTCAAAAAGTAGCTACTGGAAATTTTTATATCAAAATTGAAAATGGAAAAGTTTCAGTATATAGAGGATCTGATACAACATCTTTAAAAGTTTACCCTAATTAATTAATATGGCATACCTATTTTTACTACTAGGAATCCTCATAGGAAGTTTCCTAAATGTATGCATCTATCGCATACCTAAAGACGAAAGTGTTGTAACGGGGCGTTCACACTGTATGGGATGTAATAAAAACATTCCATGGTATGATTTAGTACCAATATTAAGTTATGTAATTTTAGGTGGTAAATGTAGATTCTGTAAAAAGAAGTTATCAATACAATATCCAATAGTTGAGCTACTCAATGGAGTAGCTTATCTTTGGATTTTTATGAAGTTTGATTATTCTGTAGAGTCGATTATTTACTGCTTATTTGTATCTGCCCTAATAACCCTTAGCTTTATTGATTGGAAATTTATGATTATTCCTAATAAAATCAATGTTTTCATATTAATATTAGCCATCATCCATTTGATTTATAATATTGAACAATGGAAGAATTATATTATAGGGTTCTTTATAGTAAGTGGCTTATTACTATTAATTGCCATTATTACAAAAGGCCAAATAGGCGGTGGAGACATTAAGCTTATGGCTGCTTCAGGTCTACTATTAGGATGGGATATAATAATACTAGCCCTTTGTATAGGATCTGTTGTAGGCTCTATTATTAGCATCATACTTTTGATCACTAAAAAAGGTGGTAAAATGGTTCCTTTTGGACCTTATTTATCCATTGGAATGTTTATCTCATTAGTATATGGCAAACAGTTAATTCAATGGTATCTTAGTATGTTTTTTTAATCCTTTTATTTTTATAACATACTAAGATGCACTATTCTAAAATAGACACATCTTAGTTGAGGGGGCAACTTGATGAAATATATCACAATAGATATAAGTAATGAAACACTTAAAATAGCAGAAGTAGTTAAGAAAAAAAATAATATTATAGTGAAAAAGGCTATTAATATTCTAAGATCCTCTGAAGCTGTAGAAGATGGTTATATACGTAACAAAGAATATTTAGCAGGATTAATCAAACAGACATTAATAGAAAATAAAATTAAAACTAAAAACTTGATTATTACAATATATTCAAGTAAAATCATTTCTCGTGAAATAACATTACCCTATTTAAAACCTAAAAAGCTTAGTACGGTTATAAATATGAATGTATCAGAGTATTTCCCTGTAAACACTAATGATTACATAATAGATCATACACCTATTGACACCATTGAAGATTCCAGTACAAAGAGTCAAAAAATTCTTATATTGGCAGCGCCTAAATCACTTGTTGAAGGGTATGTGGAATTAGCTGAAAGACTGGGATTAACTTTAAAATCCATTGGGTATGCAGGTAATGGTTTAGTGGAGCTATTTAAACTACAGAATTATGAAGGTAATAATATTTACCTAGAATTAGGTAGTGAATCTACTATTGCTACTATTCTTAATAACGGTAAGTTAGAAGCACAAAGATTTTTACCATTTGGAACGAATGAAATATATCAAGGGGTAATGAGTAAGCTTAATCTTGGCTATGAAGAGGCGACTATATTAGTCAAAGAAAAATCGGTTTTTGATATAGAGGTGGAAGAGCATTCCTACCTTACTGGAGAAATAACCATTGCTGTAAATAAAATAATGAGTGGCGTTTCTAGATTGCTAGATTATTATGGTTCACGTACAGACAGTAAGCCTGTTAATGGCATATTTATAATAGGAAATGGCTCAGAATTCTATGGAATAGAAGATTACATTGAGAAAAATTTTAACCTAAAAACCAAAATTATAAATGAGTATACCCATATTAAATCTACTAAGGTTGAGAATTTTTTAAAAGATCAAATATATTATACAGCTGCATTAGGTGCAGTGATGTCGAAAATAAATTTTGTTCCAACAGAAATCATACATAGAGACACTAAAAATAGAAAAAAAAGATTAATTGTAGAACTAATTGTTTTAGGAGGAGCACTTTTTGTTTTGGTATTAATGTATCCATTAAATGAAAAAAATAGGCTGGAATTAGAAAAAACAAGACTGATTAATGAAATAAACAGCATCAAAGGCATTGAAGAAATAATAAAAAAACATGAGGGCTTAACAAAAGAACTAAGTTTAAGAGAAGATGTATTAAAAATATCAAAAAATAATAGTGAGTATTTATTAGAGATACTAAATGAGTTTGAAAGAGAAATGCCTACTAATTTACATTATACCTCTTTAAATCATACCCATAACCAATTAATGATTTCAGGGTATGCAACGGATAAATTAACTATTGCCACATATATAGAAAACATTAAAAAAATGGATTATTTTAGTGATATATATATAAACACAGTAGTTGCCATTGATATTGAAGAGGCTGATGGAAGAAAAAATCCAGGGAAATATGGCTTTAATGGGGTATTAACATATCAAGAGAAATAGGAGGTTTATATGATTGAAAAAAAGAATAAGAACACTTTAATTATTCTTGGTGTGTTGTTAATAATCATTGTGGTTTACAATTATGGTTATAAACCCATAGATAGAGACAAAAAAGCCTTAGAGTTAGAAATTCAACAGTTAGAGAATCAATATGCCATCTTACTTGGAAAAGAAAAAAATAGAGCATTATTAGAGTCAGAGATAGTGGCATATACTGAACAAATAGAGGCAATAGAAAGTATGTTTCCTGGGGCAATACATCAAGAAAAGGTACTATCCATATTGAATCATATGGAATTAACAACTAATATATTATTTACCAATATAGGTCTATCACAAGAAGAGATTCTATTAACACAAAACGAAAATGGAAGAGAGATAGAAGCATCGAAAGTAGATGTTACTGTAAATTATGAAACCAACTATTTACGCCTAAAAGAGTTACTAAACTATATCAATGAACATGAGGATAGAATAGTGATTAGTACAATAAATCTTACGGAAAAGGATGAATTTATAAGTGTGAATATGAATCTGTCTTTTTACAGGTTTTATTATGAGGGTCGCGAGATTCCACACAGCTTTATCCCCGAGGAGTTTATAAATAATATACCTATTGGTAGACCAGTGGAAGGCATACCACAAAGTTTATTTAATTCAAATAATTAGTGATCTACTAATTATAGTACTTTATCTGACTAACCAGGAGAATGTTTATGAGTATGAAAAAAAAAGCATTAAATGTTTTAAGAAGCAGGGATGGAGCTGTATTGCCAATCATATTAATGACCTTTATGGTTCTAATGATACTTATTTCCTCTGTCATAATTCTGTTTAGCAATAATTTAAGGCAAACAAAACGTCAAGAGGAAATGGTAAAGGCCCATTATATTGCTTTATCTGGTATAGAATTAGCTATGGCGGCATTATTACAAGAAGGTATAATAGGGGGAGCAGAGGATACTTTACTGTATAGTCAATTCGGAAGTCATATTCCTTTAGCCAACACTCCTGAGCTAGAAGATACGCTCACATTAGATAATGGTGAGGTTTTGATTAAAATACGTGCTATAGATACTGGTGAACGTTGGGTAGAAATTCGTTCTAAGGGCACCTTGGTTAATATGGATGCTACCCGTATCATCCGATTGAGATTTTTAGTTCACAATCCAGAGGTGCAGCGCTGGGATCCAAATTGATGATAGGGTTGTAAGGGGGATATATTTGAAAATGAGACTCAAGAATAATAAGGGCATTACCCTTGTTGAATTGCTTATTGGAATAGCGTTGTTAGGCATAATATCAACGATTATCTTCAGCATGCTTAATTTTGGTACCAAGGTTCATAAAATGTCTTTAGAGGAGTATCAGTTGCAGTCATCTATAAGGATGGCTTTGGAAAAAACAAATCAAATTATTAGGTATTCAACAGCTCTTTTTGCTATTCCTGAAACTAGCTTTCAGGAAAGTAATCTTACCCCTGGCTGGCATTATTTTGGTGTGAGTGAGGATAAAAAAGAAATTATTAATTATAGATGGGACAATACTATTGCACAGCATGTAAAAGAGGTCCTCGTGGCCCATCAAAACAACATTTCTTATAACCTTCGTTTTGAAAAAATTAGCTCCCATAGTGAAGATAATTTACTTCGTTTTTTTGTTGAAGCATCAATAGATGGAACTGTCTACAAAAAAATAGATATAAACTCAGAGATAGAAACTTTTAATACTTTACAAATCATTAACTACGGGTCTGATACGAATCCTGCAACAGCAGTGGCGTATAGAGGCGAAGATAGACAGGACAGTGTTATAGGTCATATTGCAATGGTTCTAGATACTTCTGGTAGTATGGCTTGGAACATGGCAGGAAATGACAGTGGACCTGCCAGCACACGTAGAATTGCAATTTTAAAAAATGAAGCCAAAAACCTCATAAATGGATTTGCTCAAGAAAGTAATATTGATATTTCCCTAGTTCCCTTTTCAACGTCTGCAAATAACCCAAAGCCCTTCAGAAATGCCAGGTTAGAAACTGCTAGTTTAATTAGTGATATAGATAGCTTGATTGCTGTAGGAGGAACAAATACAGGGGACGGGATAAGACGGGCTTATAGAGGCTTACAAGCGCATAATAGTACTCTTGGACCTGGTATTACTCCTAGCAATTATATTATTATATTGGTAGATGGGGTTACAACCTTTGCCAGTGTAGAAAAGACCAGCGCTATCAATTATGTTACGCATGGCAATAACATTTTGGATCATTCTTCAGAGTATAGAAATAGGTCTCCATGGAATAGTACAGGACAAATTGCAGGAAATGGTTCTAGTCTTGATTCCCATGGCACCGCTTATGTGGATTTAATAGGAAGTATGATTAGGAATACTAACTTTGCTAAAGTTTATGTTATTGGTTTTTCATCTAGGGCTAGTGATTTATTAAGTGTAAATGATATAGCCAATGCCTGTGGTGCCCCACCTGAACGTGTGTTTTTAGCAGGTGATGGAAATGATCTTAGTGTAGTCTTTGAAACGATTAGGTACGAAATTGTTAATGATTTATGGCATCTTAAAGGACCAAATCTTTAAAAAAAGAATGGTCATAGCGCTATTATAAATATAACGAGGTGGATTTATGTGGAACAAAAAAGGATTTACCTTAATTGAAATCATAATTGGATTGGCTATTATAGGAATAATTGCTATTAGTATTATAGCTTCATTTTCTAATATGTATGTTATGACCAGTGCGACCAAAAATTTTACAGATGAAGTATTTCAATCACAGCAAGAAATAGAACTTCAAATGCAAGAGGTTAAAAATCAAGTTATTTTAGGAAGTACACCAGCAGGCCAACAAAGCTATATCATATTTCAAGGAACCCCCTATCAACGCTCAGTGAAGGGTTATCCAAGAGAGGTCTACGTTGGTAGTAGTGGTATGATTTATACCATTGTGGCGGATACTAGGATGCCTGAATTTGAAGTGGCTACAATTAGTAATGTTGGGATTGATTTAAGAAGTGGAAGCAATATAATATCTCATGCCTATATATCTACGCCCTCTTTGAATATTCGATCAAGTACGCCTGTAATTACAGATCCTAATAATGTAAATTTAATGAACTTACATAAATGGTATGTATCAAGAGCAGGATTTAATATACCAATGATTGAAAATCCAGAAGAGCCAGAAATAGGTGTAAAATATCCACGATATCCTAATGATTATATTATCATACCGAATGAAACCTTAAGTAATCTGAATAATATACACTCGAGCTATAGAGGAAGACACATAATTTATACCATCACACCAGCGGCAAAATCAGGAAAAATGGGAGTAACGATACCCAGTAACCCTGTATTTATATCAGGTCTTCCTATTACTGAGGGGCTTGTTCTTCATTTAGATGCCTCTTATATTAACAAAGAAGATACAAATCAAGTAAGAACAATAAACTCAAATGAAATATATGCAAAAAGATGGTTGGATTTATCATCCAGTAAAAGGGATGCTATCCAAAATCAAAATGTCTCACAACCCCAACTGGTGGAACTAGAATATAGTGCAAATCAATGGGGAAAAAGCTTGAGGGGTTATCAAGGTGTTACTATGAGTACTGGTTTGTTTTCTCCAAACAATACAACCAATTTATCAGTAATTGTATCTGCAAAGATACAGGAAAACCATAGTGGTAGCCCTCATAATTTAATAATAAATGGTGGTTCAGGTTCATGGGGCTTTGGCTGGAACGATTCTGGGTCTTTATGTTATTATCTTCGAAATGCAATTAATGATCATTATTATGCTAGCCAAAGTAAAACACCAGATCATGATTGGCATGTGTTTACAGGCATTATTACTCAAAATAATATAATTTTTAGGATAGATGGTAATGAAGTGGTGGTGCCGAGACAATTACCTGTTTCTTCTATTAATATAGGTCCAGTGAGAATCAATTGGCACTCTCAGTTAGAAATAGGAGAAATAATTATTTATAACAGAGATATTTCAGGTCAAGATTTAGAGACAGTTGAAAACTACCTGTATAATAAATATAGTCCGACAGCATAAAATGGAACGAATTAGCAAAAGTTAAGCCCTATAATGATTTAACCCTCTAAAAAAGGAGAGTCGATTCTAACAGATTGGCTCTTTTTGTATTTCTTATTAAAGGTCTTGCCAGTTAATGACAATATCCCCTACTATGTAATTTTATTAACAATGGATAAATTTTTATAAAAAAATATTTGTTAAAATGTACATTTTTATATAAACATAATCCCCCCCACAACCTTTATATAATATGGTATAATTAGTACTATAAAGTAAGTATTAAACGAAATATCTGGCTTTGCCAATATTAGTAAAGTTTATACCAACCTGCTATAGGAGGGTTAGATTATGATTAAATGTAAAAATAAAAACAATAATTGTATTAATAATAATAGAAACTTTAATTATAAAAATCAAAATGCGGGAGTTACTTTAATAGAAATAATTGTTGCTTTGGCTATTATTAGCATTATTATGATTCCTGTATTTGGTCTGTTGAATCACTCATTTATGATGGTTATTGACTCTCGAAGGACTATGGAAGCATCAAATATAGCTCAACAGATCGTAGAAGAAAGGTATATGGAAAGTCGTGATTTAACGGTACAACCACCTCTCCAAGGCATTAATAAAGACTGGTTAAGCAACTCGGATTTTGATTATTTAATGAATCAAAAGGATTTTTGGATTGTAGAAGAAATAGAGAGGGAAGGTAGAATAATTAAACTCCTAATTAGAATATATAATGATAATAATGAGACAAAGTTACTGGCACAAATTGAATCTAGGTTTATTTGGTTATTCGAAGAAGGCGGTAGTTAATAATGAAAAAGGATTTGTTTAACAAAAAAGGGGTTACATTAATTGAAATCATTGTTGTTATTGCCATAATTAGTATTGTTTTTACCTTGGGTTTTTCTTTTTTTTCAATGTTTATCAATAGTTTTTTTAAACAAGCAGATATTATTGATAGCCAACGTGCAGTCAATGGGATTATAAGAGAATTGGATAGAGAAATAAGAAGAGTAGATATTAATGATATATCTATATTAGATAATGGAATTTCTGTTGGAAGTTTAGACTATAAAATGCAAGGGGATACATTACTAAAAAACGGTAGTATCTTAAATAGAGGCATTACTGATTTTTTTGTTACAAAGGTTGGTAATAAAATCACGATTAATATTACTATAGATGGCAAACACGAAAATAGTATTAATATGGAACATGTCATATACATAAGGGAGTGGTGATATGATGATATGGAGTAAGTTTAAAACTTTACTAGAGGATCATAGAGGATCAGCGTTAATTGTTGTATTACTCGTGTTGGTTGTTGTTTCTGTATTAGGGATTCCTTTAATGTCTTTGAGTTTTACAAATAACACATTAACCAAGATGGATAGGGACTTACAGGCTGCATATTACATTTCTGAAGCTGGTATAGTTGAACATATAGAAATGATAAAGTCAGAAGTATTGTCAATTTATAATAGTTCAGAAGGAGATCAGGAAGAGCGTTTCTTTACAGAGATTTATGAACAATTAGGAGAGAGCATGATAACCTTCGAAGATTCATTTGGAAATACTACATTTTCAGAGGTTGTTTTTACTGATCCCATTCCCAATAGTGGTAATCCTAGGGTTTATCAAATTGCATCTATCGGAAGTGTTAATGGTAGAGAAAGAAGACTTTTGTCTTCCGTAACAATTGAATGGATACCAAAGTCAACACAGAGTATTTTTACAGACATGGTTATTTTCTCAAATAGTTCTATTGCGGTACCTAATGGGACAATAACTGGACCTATTGGAACGAACTCAAGTCAAGCGGGTTCTATTACAATAAGTGGTGGAGGTACTGTTAATGGGGAGATATTTGTTGGTCCTAGTGGTGGTGCAGACGTAGTTAATGGGGTTAATCATGCCACCCCGCAACCTTTAAGTGAAGTTCGTGAATTATTAATGCCTCCTACTCCTGGTTATCCAGATAACTTACCTTTATATCCTAACAAAAAAATTAATATACCATGGAATGAACATGACCTTGTAAAAGATGGAAATTTAAATATCACTAGCCATCTATTACAACCACAGCATGGACTTAACACTTTGGTTTTGGATGGCAATTATCAGTTTAACAGAATAACAGCAACTAGTAATTATACACTTAATATTGACTTGGGCGGTGGACACCGAACAATTGTTGTTAATGAATTAAATATGAATAATGGTCATATAAACATAATGGGAGCTGGAAAATTAACCATTCATGTTCTTGATAAAATAAGTTTTGGTTCTTCTAGTAGTATGAATAACCCTAGTCCTGGAGGTTCAATAACTCAATCAAAAATTGACCAGCTAGAAATTGTATATAGAGGAAATAACCCATTCAGCTTAGCTGGGGGTCAAAAGATTTATGGCTCAATCTTTGTTGAATCTGCCAATATTAGTTTTGGTGCCGGAAGTGGTGTGTTTGGTACCATTATTTCAGGTGGAAATAATGTTGTTTTAGATGGGGGAACAAATGCTATTGTACGTACTATTTATGCGCCTAATGCAAATATTAAAATAGAAGGTGGAGCCACAGTCAAAGGTTCAGTAATTGGCAACTCTATTCAATTGGATGGTGGTGCTTATTTGAATCATGATTTAATGGAGGGTGTAGATATCCCATTTTTTCCTCCTAACACGGATGATGTTGAAGTAGATAATCTTATTATAGGCAAAACGCCAATAAGGGAAAGATAGTGTTTTGTTTTTACAATTATAGAATTTAAAAGCTTGGATCAGTTGAGAAACTGTATTTCAAGCTTTTTTATGGTTTTTTATTCCTTAAAATAAGCTGGTAATTCTATGTTTTATGTGATAGGGAGCCAGTTGAACATAATTTTATAAAAAAGGAAAGTATTGTCATGATAATTTAGAATTGATATAATGAGCATAATAAGTTTATGATGATTTCATTTAACAGAGAATATGAGTTAGGTTATATAATAAAATACTAATAAGGATGGATAAATATGCTAAAAAAACTATTTCCAGACACATATGTTGATTCAATACACGACATTGATTATAAAAAATTATATGAAGAAGGGAAAAGAGGTTTGATTTTTGATATTGATAACACATTAGTACCTTATGATGTGGCTCATCCTGATGATAAAATCATAACTTTATTTGAAGAACTTAAAGCTCTAGGGTTTAAGATATGTTTGGCATCTAATAATAACAAAGATAGAGTGATTAAGTTTAATGAACGTCTAAAATTAATTGCAATACACAAAGCATTAAAACCTTTTAGAAGGAACTTAAGAAAAGCGATGTATCTTATGAAGACTAAGAAAGAAGAAACAGTAATCATTGGTGATCAAATTTTTACAGATGTATTAGGTGGTAATAGACTAGGGATTAAAACCATTTTAGTGGTACCAATACAAGACAAAGAAGAATGGATTACGAAGATTAAAAGAAATACGGAAAGAAAGATTTTAGATATATATCAAAAAAGGAGTGGTAAATGATGATTAGATGCGTTAATGGTAGAAGTAAATTATTTGGAGTAATTGGTAATCCTGTAGAACATACCTTATCACCAGAGCTTCATAATACATTTGGAAAGCTTAGTAATAACAATTTAATATACGTTCCCTTTAAAGTAGAAAAAGATAAAGTAAAGGAAGCTGTTGAAGGGTTATGGGCAGCTAATGTCCAGGGCTTTAATGTTACAGTTCCTTTTAAAAAAGATGTTATTCCTCACCTTGTAGAAATTGATGAAGAAGCAAGAAGAATTGGTGCAGTTAACACTATGAAAAGGTTAGAAAATGGTTATAAAGGATATAACACAGATATTAATGGATTATATAAATCTATAACAAGTGAAGGTTTTGACTTAAAGGACGAAGATGTTATTATTATAGGTGCAGGTGGTGCTGCAAAAGCTGCAACCTATATGAGTGCCCGTGAAGGCGCATCTGCAATATACGTTCTCAATAGAAATGTTGACAACGCACAAATATTAGTGGATAGTGTGAAAGAATACTATCCAGATGCAGAGATCAATGTCTTAAGTACAAAAGACTATAAAAAATTACCAGACAAGAAATACATTGCTATTCAAACAACACCAGTTGGAATGTCTACTTATCTTGAAGAAGCTGTTATAGAAGAAGATGATTTTTATAAAATGATCAAATTTGGTGTAGATGCTATTTATGAGCCAGCAGAAACTCTTTTTATGAAGAAAGTAGTAGCTAATGGCGGTCATGCAATCAATGGACTAAAAATGTTAGTGTATCAAGCTGTATTATCTTTTGAAATATGGACGGGTAGTTATATTGATGATGAAAAATCTGATGAATTATTAAGAAGATTATATAAGTTAGTAAAAGGTGAATAAATTGAAAAATATAGTATTAGTAGGGTTTATGGGATCAGGTAAGACAACGATAGGAAGATTGCTTTCTAGTGCATTCACATTAGATTTTTTAGATACAGATGCTTTAATTGAAGAAAAGGAACAAGTAAGTATATCAGATATTTTTAAATATAAAGGTGAATCTTATTTTAGACAAAGTGAAACCAATGTATTAAAATCCCTTCTTGATGAAGAAAAACATTCTATTATTTTATCAACAGGCGGTGGAATGGTTTTAAAAGACGAAAATGTTAAATTAATGAAAGAAATAGGAATGGTTATATATCTTAGTGCTTCTCCACAAACTATAGCTTTAAGACTTGAAAATGACACAACAAGACCTTTGCTAGAAGGTAAAGACAAGTTAGAGTTTATAACTAAGTTATTAGAGGATCGGCAAAAGTTTTATAAAAATGCAGCGGATTATATTATTCATACAGATGATAAGAGTTTAGAAGAAATTATTAAAGAGGTTGAGGGTATTTATGAAAAAACTAATGGTAATTAATGGGCCCAATATAAATTTTTTAGGAATAAGAGAAGCGTCCATTTATGGTAACAATAATTTTGAGTACCTTAAGAAAATAATAGAAGAAAAAGCACAAAAAGAAAACATAAGTATAGAATGCTTTCAATCTAACTCTGAAGGAGCTATTGTTGATAGGATTCAAGAATGTTATCATAATAAAATTGATGGTATTGTTATTAATCCTGCAGCATATACCCATTATAGTATAGCTATAAGAGATGCACTTTCAGCTGTTAACATTCCAACAATTGAAGTGCATATATCAAATATTCACAAAAGGGAAGAGTTTAGACATAAATCAGTAACAGCCCCAGTTTGTGTAGGTCAGATAGCCGGTTTAGGTCTTAAGGGATATATACTTGCTATCGATGGAATCCTTGGGTATTTAAATGAAAAGGAGTAGTTTTTTTGAGTAGAATAAAAAAACTAATTAAAAAGCTAGAAAAGAATAATTTAGATGCAATGATTATTCATAATGGTTTAAATCGTAGGTATCTAAGTGGATTTACAGGTTCTACTGCATACTTGTATATTTCAAAGAATAAGCAAATCATATTAACAGATTTTAGGTATATGGAACAAGCAACTAATGAATGTAAAGATTTTGAAGTTGTAGATATGTTGGCAGAAGGACATATTGCTACTTTTAATAAAATTATACAGGATGATAATATAGAATCTATAGGATTTGAACAGAATACGGTGACCTATCAAGAATTTGCAGTTTTAGAAGATGGGTTAAAGATTAAAAAACTAGTACCCATTTCTGACATGGTTGAAAGTTTAAGAATGGTAAAAGAAGAAGAGGAAATAGAAAATATTAGAAAAGCTGTTTCTATTGGCGATAAAGCTTTTGATTATATATTAGATGTGCTAAAACCAGGTATTTCAGAAAAAGAGATAGCCCTTGAACTAGAATTCTTTATGAAAAAGGAAGGGGCTTCAAAACTAAGCTTTGATAGTATTGTTGCTTCTGGGGTACATTCTTCTATGCCTCATGCAAGTCCAAGTGATAAAAAAATTGAATCTGGTGATTTTGTGACCTTGGATTTTGGTTGTGTTTATAAGGGCTATTGTTCAGATATGACAAGAACTATGGTAATTGGTAAAGCAAATGAGAAACAAAAAGAAATTTACAACACGGTGTTAGAAGCTCAATTAAAGGCAATTTCAACAATTAAAGAAGGCATATCAGGAATTGATGCTGATAAGGTTGCAAGGGACTTAATTAAAGAAAAAGGCTATGGTGAGTATTTTGGACATGGACTAGGTCATGCTGTAGGCTTGTATATCCATGAATCACCTAGATTGTCTCCTTTAGGGCATGATACATTAGAAGAAAATATGGTGGTAACTGTTGAACCAGGAATATATGTACCAAAGTTTGGTGGGGTGAGAATTGAAGATATTGTTATTGTAAAAAAAGATGGTGTCATTAATCTTACAAAATCACCTAAAGAATTAATTGAGTTATAGAATTAAAATATAAAACTATTGAAAAATTAAAGATATTAGTATAAACTATTAAAGAGTAATTCTAAGGAGGAATATTATGGTTTCAGCAGGAGATTTTAGGAATGGTTTAACAATAGAATATGATGGTGCTATTTATGTTATAATAGATTTCCAACATGTAAAACCAGGTAAAGGTGCGGCCTTTGTAAGAACAAAAATTAGAAACTTAAAAACAGGAGCAGTGATAGAAAAAACATTTAGACCAAGTGAAAAAATGCCAACTGCACATATTGAACGTAAAGATATGCAATACCTGTATAATGATGGAGAATTATTCCATTTTATGGATGTACAATCATATGAGCAAATTGCTATAAATAAAGGTCATTTAAGTGATGCTTTAAAATTTGTAAAAGAAAATGAAATGGTAAAAATACTATCTCACAATAATGTGGTATTTGGTATTGAACCTCCAATAACTGTTGAATTAGAAATTACTGAAACTGAGCCAGGTCTTAAAGGTGATACGGCAACAGGGGCAACTAAGCCAGCAGTAGTAGAAACAGGTGCAACAGTTTATGTTCCTCTATTCGTTGAGATAGGGAATAAAATTAAAATTGATACTAGAACAGGTGAATACCTGTCAAGAGCATAAAGAAAAAAGTGGAGACATTGTTCTCCACTTTTTTTTGTAAAAAAAATCATAAATACATAATGCCCCTCATATAATTTCATAAGAGGAGGTGGACAAGATAGATAAAAAAAGTTCTGTAATTAGAATTTTTTCTTTAAACATACGCTCGGTTTTAGGTAAGTTATCTGAAATGAAGTTTGAGCATTTGCAAGAGATAAGGCTGAGAATGAACTCGCCTCTTATCGTAGTTTATAAGAACAAAGAGTATTTTATTAATGAATCAGGAGAATTAACTTATGATCCTAAAAATAGCTACATTATAACCAATAAAGAAATCAAAGAAACCATTGAGTACATAAGTAATTATTCTCTATATGCTTTTGAAGAAGATATCAAACAAGGGTTTATAACCATTCAAGGTGGCCATCGTGTAGGTTTAGCTGGCAAAGTGATTATGGAAGCAGGAAAAATAAAAAATATAAAATATATATCTTTTATTAATGTTCGTATTTCACATGAAATAAAGGGGTGTGCAGATGAAGTAGTAAAAGCAATTGTTAAAGATAACTCTCTCTATCATACGATGATCATCTCCCCACCAAGATGCGGTAAAACCACATTATTAAGAGATATTGTAAGACAAATCTCAAATGGGAATTTAAAAAGACGGGGAATGACAGTTGGCGTAGTTGATGAACGTTCAGAAATTGGTGGATGTTACAATGGCATTCCTCAAAATGATTTAGGAATTAGGACAGACTTATTAGATTGTTGCCCTAAAGCAGATGGCATGTTAATGCTCATTCGTTCTATGTCTCCTGAAGTCGTAGCAGTAGATGAAATTGGCAGTGAAATTGATATAAATGCTATTGAATATGTTATGAATTCAGGCTGTAAATTAATATGTACAGTCCATGGACAATCTATGGAAGATATGGAGCAAAAGCCAATATTAAATAAACTTGTTAGAAATAAAGCATTTGAAAGATATATCGTTTTAAGCAATAGAACAGGTATAGGACAAGTTGTTGGTATTTATGATGAAAATAGACAACCTTTAATTATATAAAAAATGGAGTGAAAAAAATGTATGTAAAAATACTAGGGATTATAATAACTTTAACTTCTTCAACCTTATTAGGACTATATTTTAGCAAATCATTAACCTACCGATTAGAAGAATTACACACTTTAAAAAAACTATTAATAATGTTAAGAGGGGACGTAAAATATGGAATGACCCCTTTGCCAGAAGCATTAGAAGAGTTGTCTAATAGAAGTGTTGCCCCCTTTAAAGAATTTTTCAATGAAGTTTCTAAGGAATTAAAAAAATTCAATGGCAATAATCTTCAACTCATTTGGAATAGTTCTATTGAAAAACATTTAAAAAGTAGTTTTTTAAAAAAAGAAGATCTTACTAAGTTAATGCAACTGGGAGATACCTTAGGGTATTTAGATAAGGAAATGCAATTGAATACAATAGATTTGTATTTAGAACAGCTAGAGGAAGAAATAAAGTATCTTACCAATAATAATGGACAGTCACAAAAGTTATACAAAAATTTAGGTGTTCTAGGGGGATTATTAGCTGCAATAGTATTTATCTAAATAAATAAAAATATTGCATTATAAAACACATATGAGGGGGAATGGTTAGTGAATATCACATTGATATTTCAAATCGCAGCAGTTGGTATATTGGTATCTGTAATCAATACAGTACTAAAACATACAGGAAGAGATGAACATGCTTTTTTGACCACATTAGCAGGACTAGTTCTTGTTTTATTTTGGGTTATACCATATGTTAATGATTTGTTTGAAACAATAAGAAGAATTTTTCACCTATAAAAGGATGAGGGTTTATGAATATCATTCAAATTTCAGTAATTGGAATAGTAGCTGTGATGCTAGCATTACAATTTAAAAATAGAAATCAAGAATATGGCGTATATATTAGCCTTGTAACAGCAATTATTATATTCTTTTTTGCCATTGATCAATTGGATATAATCGTTGAAACAATTAGTCGTTTGTACAATAACGTAAGCATAAGTAATATTTATATAGATATATTACTAAAAATTGTTGGAATAGCTTATATTGCAGAGTTTGGTTCTCAATTATGTAAAGATGCTGGTTATTCTGCAATCGCTTCACAAATTGAAATAGTAGGCAAGTTATCTATATTAGTTATTAGTTTGCCAATATTGCTTTCAATAATAGATACTATATCATTGTTTTTAACTTAATAAAAAGTAACTTATTAGTGAGATTCTAAGTAAGTTCTACTTTTTTTGCTAAAGATAGGAGAATTAAAATGTTCAAAAGATGCATTCTAATAATTATGTTTGTAATAGCATTTTCGCCTAAATCTTTTGCTCAAAATATAAATCAAGAAGAATATGTAAACAAACAAAAAGAAATGTCTGTAGACTATGACTCTATTCAAGTATCTATAAACAGTCTACAAATGGAGTTAGTAGGTAACGAACCCTTAAATTTCAGATCTCTAGTGGATGGGATAATATCAGGAGAACTTGATATTTCTGTAATGAGCTTGTTTAGAATGCTAATAGATAATTTATTAAAAGAAGTTGTTTTAAATATGAATCTAATGGTACAAGTCATAATTGTTTGTGTGATTATGGCCATATTTACCAACTTTACATCTGCTTTTAATAGTAAATATATTAGTGAGGTTGGCTTTTTTGTTACCTACCTAATATTGTCAGCATTACTTATTAACACCTTCCAGTTGGTTAGTAGAATTGCGTATCAAGTTATTAGTCAAGCGCTTACCTTTATGTATGCATTAATACCAAGTTATTTTGCAACTGTTTCATTGTCAGGGGGATTTAGTTCTACAATAATGTTTCATCAAACAACTCTTGTGTTAATTGGTATAATTGATTGGTTTATACTAAAGACCATTATACCCCTTATAAATCTTGTGGTTCTATTGGAGATAGCCAATAACATAACAGAAGAGCATATATTATCAAAATTAACAGAGATGTTTAAAGTGGCAATAGCTTGGATTTTAAAGTCAATTACCGTATTCTTTTTTGGATTAAATTTATTACAGAGTTTAACGATGCCAATTTTTGATTCTGTAGCAAATAGATCCATTAAAAATGTTATGCAAATAGTACCTGTTGTTGGTCCCTCTTTAGATGGTGTTGCAGATACTGTTTTAGGATCTACAGTTTTAATAAAAAATGCTGTTGGTTTAGGTGGTGTTATTATTATTCTAATAATTTGTTTTATACCACTAGTAAAAATATTATCCTTTTTAATTATTTATAAAGGTGTAGCCGCTGTTGTGCAGCCAATTTCTAGCAAAAGAGTAGTAAATTGTATATCAGGTATTGGGGATACTACAAAACTTTTATTAGGAACAGTTTTTACAGTTGTATTATTATTTGTTATAAGTATAGCAATCATATCAATTTCAACAAATATGATTTATATGGCTAGGTGATAGAGTGTGATTTCTTTTATACAAGATTGGGTTAAAAATATACTGATATACTTAATTATAATAACAATAATTCAAAGTTTACTTCCTCAGGGCCAATACGTTAAGTATATTAAAGTTTTTACAGGATTAATTTTAATGATTATTGTCCTTATGCCTGTTGTTTCTATTAGTGGGTTGGATAAGCAAATTAATTATAGTCTTTTGGGCGAAAGATATCAATTAGACCAAGGGCTTATGAAAAAGCAATATAAGGAGTTATCTAAACAACAAGAGGAACTGATTTTAAGTGCATATAGAACGGAATTAGAGAACCAAATCAAATTTCTATTAAATCAAGAAGATATATTTGTTAGCCAAGTTAGTGTTACATTAGAATCAGATTTTGAAAGCAATAATTTTGGGAATATAAAAAGTATAGATTTAGTAGCATCTTTTAAAGAGGTAAGAAATTCAAGTACCGTAAAGATAGATAGAATCATCATAACACATGATAACTCAACCATAGTAAAAACCCCTGAAGAAATTATCTTTGAAAAAAGAATAAAAAGTATACTAATTGACTTCTACAAATTGCCTTCAGATAATATAAATATAAATATGAAAGTATAATTTTCAAACTTCCTTGCAAGGATTTGAAAATCATGCTTTCATTGAAACCTTGTGCATGTAGCGTAGCGATAGGCATGTTACAAGGTTGCTATGAAAAGTTAATCTCCAAAAACTAGAAAATCAAGTAACTTAGTAACTTTATGAAAAGAGAATCAAGACAAACTAAAACAACTAAAAGACAAACGTATTAAAGTACTATAATCATCTGATTTTTAACATTACACTATATCAGATGGCCATCCAATTGAAAATGTAATTTCCAAATCCTTGCAAGGAAGTTTAAAAATTGCACTTTCATATAAAAAATACAAGTAGGTGAAAAAACAAATGAGCAAATTGATTGATGAAAAAAAATTATCCCTTAAAAAAATTGGGGTAGAGAAATTAATATTCCTATTGATTATAGGTGTATTTTTATTAATCGTATCAAAGCCGATGTTTGATGACGATATTACACAACCCAGTCAAGAAAATGATTATATACCCCCGACAACTACTGTAAAAGCATATGAGAAAACCTATGAAGAAGAAATGGAAGAAAAATTAAAAGCAGTATTATCAAAAATTGATGGTGTAGGAAAAGTTGACGTTATAATAACTGTAAAATCATCAAAAGAACTAGTTGTGAATAAAGACAATCCACAAACTTTTAGCCAAATTGAAGAAAAGGATGGTCAAGGTGGTGAAAGGATAAGCATCGAAAGAAGCAATCAGGAGGCTACTATTCTCACTAATAGCAGAGATGGGGTAAATGTGCCCTTTGTTGTAAAAGAGTTAGAGCCTGAAGTAAATGGGGTAGTAATAGTTGCAGAAGGTGGAGATAGTCCAAGAGTAAAAACTGACTTAATTAATGCAGCTGAGGTATTATTCAATATTCCATCGCATAGAATAAAAGTAATGAAAATGGTTTCAAATTAAGGAGGAATACATAGTGAATTTATTTAAAAGAAATCAAGTAGTTATTACTTCGTTGGTAATAATGATAGCAATAGCAGGATACTTAAACTTTACTCAGAAAAATATACCAGGACCAGATGATATGATGCCAACAGATAGCCAAAACATAGAAGGTGCCATTGTGCCAAATACAGAAAATTATATTGAAGTAGCAAATGTTGACGATCTCAAAGATGATAAAGAAGAAAGTAATGAAGGTGCAGAAGAAACATCCTCTCAAAACCAAACGGATACGGCTCAACCTGGTGAAGCGATTTTCACAACCAATCCAATGGATGAAGTGAATATAAGTGATTATTTCTTAACAGCAAGATTAAATAGAGAGCAAACAAGAGCACGACAAAGAGAAGACTATATGAGCATTATTAATAATGCAAATTTAACAGAAGAGCAAAAAGCCAAAGCAACGGATGCATTAATTGATTTGCAAGATAGAATAGAAAAAGAAGCAGCTGCAGAAGATATGTTAAGAGCAAAGGGATTTACAGAAATCTATGTTAGATTAACTGGCGATTCAGATATAGTAAATGTGGTTGTAAGTAGAAACGAAATAAGTGATGCTGAAAGAGCTCAGATTATTGATGTTGTTACAAATATTACAAAATATCCAGCAGATAAAATTGTAATTACTCCATTTAAATAAAAACTATTTGCAAATAACTTCCAATTTGGCTATAATAAACTAGAATGATAAAGATAAGTAAGGAGGAAAGATATGGAGCCTAGAAATACTTATAAAATACATGAAAAAGATCAAGTAGGTGAAGTTCATATTGCAGATGAAGTTGTTGCAATTATTGCAGGTCTTGCAGCCACAGAAGTAGAAGGTGTTTGCGATATGGCAGGAAATATTACAGGGGAACTTGTAAGCAAATTAGGAATGAAAAACCTTTCAAAAGGTGTTAAAGTTGAAGTTGGGGAACAAGATGTGGTTGTTGACCTAGCATTAAACTTAGAATATGGTTTTAGCATTCCAGAAGTATCTGCTACAGTGCAAGATCGTGTTAAGTCAGCAATAGAAACAATGACTGGTTTAACGGTTTCTGAAGTGAATATTAGGATAGCAGGCGTTAATGTTGGAGAAAATAAATAAGATTTTATCTTTTTTATTGGAAATAAATAGTGTATAATGATACTAAACCCTTAAATTTTATATTTAAGGGTTTTAAGTTGTGCAATTATTGGTAGACTATGGATGATGGAAGTATTACCAGTAGCACATTAGGAGGAAAATAAATGAACAGACGTGAACTTAGAGAACATACTTTTATGATTTTATTTAGAATAGAATTTAGTCCTAGAGATGAATTTGAAGAACAGGTAAAAATGTACTTAGAAGCATTAAAAACTGAAGATGAGAAAGGGCTAAAGTATATATACAATCAAGTAAATGGCGTAGTAACAAACTTAGTAGATATTGACAATGAAATTGATGAAAAAACAGAGAATTGGAAAGTTAGTAGGATGGCTAAAGTAGATTTAACAATACTACGTCTAGCCATTTATGAAATAAATTACGATAATGAAATACCTACTAATGTATCTATAAATGAAGCAGTTGAGTTAGCTAAAAAGTTTGGTGGAGATCAATCCTCTTCTTTTATTAACGGGATCTTAGCAAAAATTGTGAATAAAGAAAGTGCTAATAATCAGGACGATTCCATAAATTAAAGACTGGCACACCTAAAGGAGTTTTACAAATGAGAAATATTTTTTCAGTTGCACAGGTGAATGCATATGTGAAAAATATGTTTGTTCAAGATTATGTTCTTAACGATATTTGGATTAAAGGTGAAATATCCAATTTTAAGGAACATAGTTCTGGGCATGTTTATTTTACTTTAAAAGACAATGACAGTGCCATAGCATGTGTTCTTTTTAGTAGATATAGAGAGTTATTATCATGTGCTATTGAGAATGGAATGAATATTATCGCTAGAGGTTATGTTTCTGTATATGAAAGAACAGGCCAATATCAAGTATATGTACAACAAATACAATTAGATGGCATAGGCCTTCTTTATCAACGATTTGAGCAATTAAAAAAGGACTTAGATGAAAAGGGCTATTTTAATGCAGAATACAAGAAAGAAATACCTAGATTTCCTAAAAGGGTTGGTATTGTTACATCAGCAACTGGTGCAGCAATACAAGATATTATAAATATAGCAAATAGACGTAACCCCTATGTACAACTCATATTGTATCCTTCTTTGGTACAGGGGCAAAATGCTTCTATAGACATAGTAAAAGGCATTAAAAGTCTAGAAGAAAACTATGAAGTGGATGTCATTATTATTGGTAGAGGTGGAGGATCAATTGAGGACCTATGGGCTTTTAATGAAGAGATAGTGGCTCAGGCAATATTTGAGTGTAAGGTACCAATCATTAGTGCAGTAGGCCACGAAACAGATTTTACTATTGCAGATTTTGTATCGGACTTGAGGGCTCCTACGCCATCAGCAGCAGCTGAATTAGCTATACCATCATTAGATGCCATTGAAGAATTGATCAATCAACATAAATACAGGGTGAATATGGCATTAAAGAGAAAATTAGAGCATATGCAAAATATTGTTAAGCAACTGAACTTGAGAATGAACTATATTAACCCTCTATATCAAATACAAGAAAACCAACAATATCTTATGGATATTGAAAATTCAATGAGAGCAACAATGGAAGGTAAGTTAAAAGACAATAATCATAGGATACAATTGCTGAATGAAAAATTAAAAGCATTATCTCCTTACAGAACCCTAAAAAATGGAATGGCCTATATTACAGATATAGATGGCAATATTATATCAAGTATTTCACAAGTAGCAGAGAATCAACTACTAAAGGTGCAAATCTCAGATGGTGAAATTACTGTAAATGTTAAAAATAAATTAGAGAAAAGGTGGGAGTAACAAGAATGGCTAAAGAACTTAAATTCGAAGAAGCTCTAGAGAACCTAGAGAAAATTATAAAAGAATTAGAGGAAGAGGACGCATCTCTTGAAGACTCTATAGTATTGTATAAAAAAGGGAATGAATTACTTAAATACTGTACAACATCTTTAGAACAATTAGAAAAAGAAATTCTAATAATTAATGAAGAGAAATAAAATAGAGATTAGAGAAGAAAATGTTCTTATAGAGAGGATAATATATGTCATTTAAATCAGAACTAATAGAAAAACAAAATAGCATGAATGCTATAATAATGGATTTTCTTCCCAAAGAAGGAACATACCAAAAATCAATATTAGAGTCTATGAATTATAGTGTTTCTGTTGGTGGTAAAAGAATTAGACCAATTTTAATGAATGAAACATATAGAATGTTTGGTGGCAAAGACTCTATAGTTAATCCTTTTTTGGCAGCAATTGAAATGATCCACTCCTATTCATTGGTTCATGATGATTTACCAGCAATGGACAATGATGATTTTAGAAGAGGACAACTTACAACCCATAAAAAATATGGTGAAGCCCTAGGGATATTAGCTGGAGACGCGCTGCTTAATTATGCTTTTGAATTAATGAGCAAAGCTTGCTTGGAAAACCAAGAAAGTATCCTTAGTTCCGTAAAAGCGATGCATTTTTTAAGTGAAAAAGCAGGGATTTATGGTATGATAGGGGGACAGGTTGTAGATATTGAATCTGAGAACAAAGAAATATCCTTAGAACAACTAATCTTTATACATGAGCATAAAACATCTGCCTTATTAGAAGCAGCTATGGTTGTAGGAGCAATTTTAGCAGGAGCAAATACGGAAGAAATAGAAAAAATAAGCAAAATAGGAAAGAAAATAGGATTGGCTTTTCAGATACAAGATGATATATTAGATGTAACAAGTAGTACAAAAGTCTTAGGAAAACCAGTTAATAGTGATGAGAAAAATAATAAATCAACATATATTAAATTTTTAGGAATGGATCAATCAAAAGAGCAAGTTGAAATATTATCTAAAGAAGCTATTAATGAATTAATAGACTTAAATGGAGATTCAGAATTTCTAATAAAAATTATTCAGTATTTAATAAACAGAAAAAAATGAGGTGTACAAGGTGGAAGGATTAAGAGCAATACTATATAATAAGGCATTAATAAGTGCTTTATTAGCATGGTTAGTTGCACAACTAATAAAGCTAATTATTACACTGATAAAAGAAAAAAGATTAGACTTTGCAAAATTAATTGCTTCAGGTGGGATGCCTAGTGCCCATACGTCTACAGTAAGTGCTTTAACTGTTGCAGTTGGAGAGTTAAATGGATATGACTCAACCTTTTTCGGAATTAGTTTTGTTTTTGCGTTAATTATTATGTATGATGCGGCAGGTGTAAGAAGAGCTGCAGGAAAACAAGCACAAGTACTTAATAAAATTGTAGAAGAACTAGGGAATAAAAATCTACATTTTGAAGAAAGATTAAAAGAGCTATTAGGACATACACCAATAGAAGTATTTGCAGGTGCAATACTAGGGATCATTGTAACGTTCCTTTACTTGTATTGAAACTCTATGCCCCTTACTTCCTAAGAGATACAGCTGTTTGTATCAAGGAACCTATAATGGGTTAAGTAAAGTCTTATTCTATTATCGATTCCTTGATACATATGACTTGGTCACTGAATTGTTGAAAATTTAAAAATGTGATATAATAAGTTATAAAGAGTCAAGCTAAAGATGCAGTATTCTAGTCAATAATTTTAATCCTCAAGACGGGGCTAAAAATCCGTTAAAGGGCATATCGATGAAGTTCCTGGTGTTGGCTGGCGACGCCCAGTTGCGGGCTTATGCTGGGAGTTAAGATATAAGGGCGATCCACAAAGGCATGTGGGCGTTGACCCTTATATCGTGGAGACCTACGTGCGTGAAAAACTTATAGTGAGTCATTTACGGCGTAGGAAGAACCTGTGGTGCGGTGAAGAGCTGTGGACAGAGTAGCCTGCCTTGCGTGATCAAAGGGGGATAACGGTTTAAGGGTTTTTTCTTTTTGGCCAAAAAGAATTTACCTATGTACGTTTGAAACTTTTCTTCGCAAAAGAGGCTAGGGATTAAAAGATATTGCAGAGGAAAACTCCTAGACTGTTCTTTAGAAGCATATATGGGATTACAGTGCGGTTATTAAGGTGATCTAGCTCTATTGATGGCAACACAATAGGTATTCATATAATGGGAAACCGCTTTTTTGGCGACAAATAAGTGTGAATGCGGGAAAACCTGCTAGACTATATGCCGCAAAATTTACTATATATGCTATCTTTAGCTTGATTCGTTTATTATATACTGAAACCGTTAATTACAAGATATAAAAAAAAACAAGAGGTTGATGAAGTTTTGAGTAAAAAGAAAACCAATAAGATAAAGTTTAAATCATCTTATTCAAATAAAAAAGTAAATTATTCATGGTTAATTGGAATATCTATTGCAACTTTTATAATGGCTTTAATATTAGGATACTTTTCCTTAGTTTTTATGGAAAAAGTAAGTTTATTTGGTGCTTCTATAATACTATTTTTTTTAGTATTAATGGGAGTTTTTTTTGATGGTTTAGGAATTGCTGTAACCGCTGCAAATGAAACGCCTTTCCATTCTATGGCAGCTAATAAAGTAGTAGGTGCAAAGGAAAGTATATTAATAATTAGAAGTGCTAGTATGGTTTCTAACTTTTTTAATGATGTAATTGGAGACATTTCTGGAATTATTTCTGGGTCTGCAGCAGCAGTAATCGTTATAAAGATAAATGAAAGAATTTCTGTTGTATCAATTCTTACAAGTTTACTGTTGACGGCTTTAATTGCTGGTTTAACCGTTGGTGGAAAAGCAATTGGAAAAGAAATTGCATTAAGAAAATCTAATGCAATAGTTTACAGACTAGGAATATTACTATATTATACTAATATAATGAATATATTTGGGAAAAAATAGATTATAGATATAATTATGAAAATATAATTAGAAAGATTACGCTTATGAATATAGAAATAGAGACATAAAGTTAAACGGGTAAAGGTATAAATAAATATTTACAAGGTGAGTGAAATAATGACAATTTTAAATAGGGTTAATAGTCCTAGTGATATAAAAAAACTAAGTAAACTAGAATTAGAGCAGCTAGCATACAGTATTAGAGCCCATCTTCTTGAGACACTAAGTGTAACAGGTGGACATTTAAGCTCTAATTTAGGTGTTGTAGAGCTAACTTTAGCATTACACTATTGCTTTGATTCACCAATAGATAAATTGATTTGGGATGTTGGACATCAATCATACATACATAAGATATTGACTGGAAGAAAAGAACAATTAAAAACAATAAGATCCTTTAAGGGGATTAGTGGATTTCCTAAAACCAAGGAGAATGAACATGATGTTTTTAATACGGGACACAGTTCAACATCCATTTCCGCGGCATTAGGCTTTGCCAAAGCAAGAGATTTAAAGAATGAAAAAAACCATATCATATCAATCATTGGAGATGGCTCTTTGACCGGAGGTATGGCATTTGAAGCACTTAATAATGCTGGAAGTCTAAAATCCAATTTTATAGTTGTATTAAATGATAACAATATGTCTATATCCAAAAATGTAGGGGGGTTATCTAAATACCTAGACTCTCTACGAACAGAGCCTTTTTATACAAATTTTAAAGGGGATATAGAGCAATTCCTTAAAAAAATCCCTAAAATTGGGGACAATGTTATTAATACAGTTAGAAAATCTAAAGAGAGTATAAAGCAATTCCTTGTTCCAGGAATGTTGTTTGAAGAGTTAGGCTTTACTTATTTAGGTCCAGTAGATGGACATAATTTAGTAGATCTTATTCAAACATTTAAAAATGCAAAACGATTAAATCAACCTGTTTTTATACATGTTAAAACTAAAAAAGGAAAAGGTTATAAACCAGCAGAAGAAAATCCAGCAAAATTTCATGGGACACAATCTTTTGAACTAAAAACGGGTATTGTAAAAGCAACTAATAATCAAGAGACCTATTCGGATGTTTTTGGAAAAAAAATTGTGGAACTTGCAAATAAAGACGAAAGGCTTGTAGCTATTACAGCAGCAATGCCTGAGGGAACAGGTCTTAAAAGCTTCTCTAAGATATTTCCTAAAAGATTTTATGATGTTGGCATTGCAGAACAACATGCTGTTACTTTTGCAGCGGGAATGGCAGCAAGTGGGCTAAAACCAATTGTAGCAATATATTCTTCTTTTTTACAAAGAGCATATGATCAGATTATTCACGATGTATGTCTTCAAAATCTACCTGTGATTTTTGCTATTGATCGATCCGGACTAGTTGGTAATGATGGAGAAACCCATCAAGGTATCTTTGATATTTCTTTTTTGTCCCATATACCTAATTTAACAGTTATTTCTCCTAAGGATAAACTCGATTTGATACAAGGCCTTGAATTTGCCATTAACCATAATGGACCAGTTGCCATTAGATATCCTAAAGGAAAAATTTATGAATGTAATGAAAGTATAGGAATGCCTTATACTATAGGGAAAAGTGAAGTTATATATAAGGAAAAGGATATAGCACTTATTGCTGTAGGGAATACTTATGAAACTGTAAATAAAGTCTACAAAAAATTAAAAGAGAAAAATCTTAATGTAACATTAGTTAATGCAAGATTTATAAAGCCAATTGATGAGGAATTAATCAAAGAGCTAACAAGGGAGCATCAATTTATTTTTACTTTTGAAGAAAATGTAATAGATGGTGGCTATGGTCAAAAGGTACAGTATTTTGTAAAAGATGGATGTGAAAACAACACTATAATTAAATGTTTTGCCTTGCCAAATACGTACATTGAACAAGGTAGTATTACAGAGTTAAGATATGAATATGGGTTTGACGAAAATACATTATTAGAGAAAATTAATGATATGATCACAAATACCAAAGCTGATAAAGGTGAAGTTTAATGAAAGAAAGATTAGATATATTATTAGTAAACAGACAATTAGCAGAATCAAGAGAAAAAGCAAAAACTTTAATTATGACTGGGAATGTATTTGTAGACGGACAAAGGGAAGACAAAGCAGGAACAAAAGTAGATGAAAAAGCTCAGATCGAAATTAAAGGAAATCCTAATCCATATGTAAGCAGAGGTGGGTTGAAGCTTGAAAAAGCTATTAATGCCTTCGAAATTCATCTGAAAGATAAAATTTGTATGGATGTAGGGGCGTCTACTGGTGGATTTACAGACTGTATGCTTCAAAATGGTGCAAAGAAAGTTTACTCAATAGATGTTGGATACGGACAATTTGCATGGAAACTTAGACAGGACCCAAGGGTTGTTTGTATGGAAAAAACCAATATCAGACATGTTGAACCTGAGCATATTAGTGATAAAGTTGATTTTGTCTCTATTGATGTTTCATTTATTTCTTTAAAGAAAGTACTAGAACCTGTTAAAAAGCTAATGAGCATGAATAGCGAAATAGTTTGTCTTATTAAACCACAATTCGAAGCAGGAAGAGAACAAGTAGGTAAAAAAGGTGTTGTTAGAGATAAAACAATTCATATAGATGTTATAGAAGAGGTCATTCAATTTAGTGAAAAGATAGGATTTGTTATTAAAAACTTAGACTACTCTCCTGTTAAAGGACCTGAAGGTAATATTGAGTATCTATTATATATGAATAATAGTGAAGTAATTAGTGAAGAATTAAAATTAGAAATCAAAGAAATAGTTGAAAAAGCTCATAGTAATCTATAAATCTAATTATTGCAATTAACTAAAAATTAAGTATATAATAACTGTGAAAGTAAAAATCTCATTATGACTAAATAAAGGTGATATTATGGAGAATTTTGGTATATTAACAAATCGTAGTAAAGATCCAGACTTTGAAATGACCAAGCTAATAGCAAAATGGCTAGAAGATAATAATAAAACGGTGGTTTTGACTACTGAACTATTAGAAAGCTCCGAGGATAATAAAGTGAATATGGCGGATGAAGCCCTTTATAAAGTTATGGATTGTGCTATAATTCTTGGTGGAGATGGAACCATTATACATTCTGCAAGAAAATTGGCAGTACATGAAGTACCGATTGTTGGTGTGAATCTTGGAACTGTTGGTTTTTTGGCTGAAGTAGAAAAAAAAGACGCTTTAAATGTATTGGAAAAAATATTATCAGAAGAATATGTTATAGAAAATAGAATGATGCTATCTACAAGTATTATTAGCTCTAATGGCAATATGATTAATGCTGGCATAGGATTAAATGATGTTGTTGTTACAAGAGGTGGCTTTTCAAGAATAATAGAATTATCTGTATATGTAAATGGTCAATTAATTGATATTTATTATGCAGATGGGATGATAGTATCTACACCTACTGGATCTACGGCATATAGTTTATCAGCAGGGGGACCCATATTAAACCCAGCTACTGAGATGATGGTTATAACGCCAATTTGCCCACACTCCCTTACTGCTAGAAGTATTGTTGTTTCTGGTGAAGATGAAGTTTGGGTGAAAGTAGAAGACATTAGAAATAAAGAGGACGGAGATGTCTTAGTTACAATTGATGGACAAATAGGTTATAAACTAAATAAAAACGATAAAATCGTAATAAAAAATGCAGCACATAAAACAAAATTGGTAAAATTAAAAGATAATAATTTTTATACATTGTTGAGGAAAAAAATTGGATGCCACTTGAAAGAGAGGAAACCGAAATGAAAATAGAACGTCAATCAAAAATTCTTCAGTTAATAAACCAATATGATATAGAAACACAAGAAGATTTGGCTAAAAAACTAACGGATGCAGGATTCAATGTTACACAAGCAACTATTTCTAGAGATATAAGGGAGCTTAGATTAACGAAGGCTCCTGCTAGTAATGGTGTGCATAAATATGTTGTTCTTGAAAACAAAGAGCAACAATTAAGCGATAAATACATAAGAATCTTAAAAGATGGTTTTTTATCAATGGAGAGAGCGCAGAACATTATTGTTTTAAAAACAGTATCAGGAATGGCTATGGCTGTAGCTGCTGCCTTAGATGCTATTCAAATCTATGAAGTTGTAGGTTGTATAGCTGGAGATGACACTATTTTTTGTGCCGTTAGGACAGATGATGAAACCATACAAGTGATGGAAAAAATAAAGAGAATCGTTCATAGCAAAGGCACAATCTAGGGGGAATGAATGTGTTAGTTTATTTGCATGTAAAAAACTTGGCCTTAATAGATGAAGTTGAAGTGGACTTTAATCAAGGGTTAAATATTTTAACAGGTGAGACAGGAGCAGGTAAATCAATTATAATTGATTCTATTAATAGTGCATTAGGCGCTAAAACCTCTAAAGATATTATTAGAACAGGTTGTGATTATGCCCTTATAGAATTGTTATTTACCATTGAAGATCCTCATACTATTGAACGTATTAAAAGCTATGACATACCTATAGATGATAACAATGAAGTTCTAATAACAAGAAAAATAAATACTAATGGTCGGAGTGTACATAAAATAAATGGACAAAGCGCTACGGCATTAATGATTAAAAATATTGCAAGTTATTTAATTGACATACATGGTCAACATGAGCATCAATCCTTGTTAAATAAGAGTAAACATCTAGAAATATTGGATCAATTTTGTGGTGAGGAATTAGAAGAAAATAAAAGGATTTTACAAGATCTATATAAAAAATATATAAATCAAAAGAAAAAGTTACAAGAACAAGCTATGGATGAAGATAAAAGGCAAAGAGAAATATCCTTTTTAGAATTTGAGATCAATGAAATTGAAACTGCTCGATTACAACAAGGGGAAGATGAAGAAGTTAATAAGGTATATAAACTCCTTTCTAATTCTAGAGAAATTACAGAAGTTCTGAATAAAGTTTATGATTTTACAGGAAGCGGTGTAGACTTAGAAGTTTCTGTATCTAATTCTATTGGTAAAGCAATTAAACTATTAAGCCATATCGATAAAATGGATGATGGATTAACAAGTATAAAAGACCAATTTATTAATGTGGAAAATTTATTAAATGATATTAATAGAGAAATCCTTCATTTCATAGACAATATTACCGTTGATGAAGAAGAATTATTTAAGGCAGAAGAACGAATGAACTGTATCAATGCTTTAAAATCTAAATATGGCAATAGTATTTCGGATATACTAAAGTACTTAGATGAAAGCAAAGAAAAACACTTTGAGCTTCAAAATTATGAGATACTTAAAAACCAACTAGAAGAAGCATTAAAAAAGACTGAACATACAATTAATGAAGTTTGTGAAAACATAACGAAGATTAGATTACAAAAGTCAAAAGAAATAGCAAAGGAAATTAAAAAATCACTAGTAGATTTAAATTTTTTAGACGTCCAATTTGAAATAACAATTAAAAGAATGGCACAGTTTACAAAGAACGGTTGGGATGATGTTGAATTTATGATTTCAACAAATCCAGGTGAAAGCATAAAACCTTTAGGGAAAGTTGCATCAGGTGGAGAGTTGTCAAGGATAATGTTGGCGATAAAATCAATATTAGCTAATACTGATGAAATAGGTACATTAATATTTGATGAAATTGATGTAGGTATAAGTGGTAGGACAGCACAGAAAGTTTCTGAAAAACTTGCATTAATTGCGAGACATCATCAAGTCATATGTATTACCCACTTGCCACAAATTGCAGCTATGGCAGATAAACATTTTGTAATAGAAAAGTCAACAGCAAACAATAAAACAAATACAACAATTTATCCTTTGAAAGATGAAAATATTTACAATGAAATTGCAAGATTGATAAGTGGTGTTGAAGTTACGGATTTAGTTTTACATAGTGCAAAAGAAATGAAAGAATTGGCAAATAAAGTAAAAGAAATAATATAATTAGATAAATGAATATAAAAATCTTATTGCTATAAAATAGTAATAAGATTTTTTTTTGATATTTATAAGAGGATTATACAACAATCTTTTCCTATGGAAATACTTTTTGGAAAAACGTCGTAGATTTACCAGCATAATGGAATGTTATTAAGGGTAATTTATATATTACATAAACGTTTAGATAAAAACAAACTCAAACACTATAAATTACTTAAAAATATGACATTAGGATGTGGGTGGAATGAACAGAAATAATAAGATTTATAGAAAAATATTAATATTCGCAACGATTTTTTCCCTTTTATTTACTATAATATATGGTTCTAACCAATATATTAATCTATACATTCCAGATGAAATGAAACTTATAGTTGATCGTGATGAGAGCTTTGAATTTAATGTTCCAATACAGGCCCATTTTACATCAGAAAAACAAGGTGTTCTTAGTATTAATGAATCTAATGTCCCAAAGGATAGAATTAATCTAAGTGAACCTTTTTCAGTGAGATCTAGTGAAACTGGAGAGATATCAGTTCAACTTAAATTATTTGGCATCATACCCATCAAAAACGTTAAAGTGAATGTTATTTCACAGGATGAGTTAATTCCTGCTGGTTTAACAGTTGGTGTTGTTGTATCAACCAATGGAGTTATGGTCCTTGGTACAGGGGTTGTAAATGGTGCAGATGGGTTAAATTATGAGCCAGCCAAAGGGGTATTAAAAACAGGAGATTATATTATAAAAATTAATGATACTAAAATCAATTCAAAAGAGGAATTAGTAGAACACATTAATATTTATGGTGAAAAAGATATAACATTAACTATTAATAGAAATGGAGATATAAAAAATGTGAATGTTACTCCTATAAAAAGTATGGGAGATAATGACTATAAATTGGGTATTTGGGTTAGAGATGATACCCAAGGGATAGGTACCATTACTTATATTGATGAAAAGGACAATAGGTTTGGTGCGTTAGGTCATGGGATAACAGATGCGGATACCAAACAGTTAATATCCGTTGCTGATGGTGAGATTTTAGAAACAAGAATAACAAGTATAACAAAAGGTCAAAGAGGTTTTCCAGGAGAAATATCTGGTGTTATTATTAAAGACAAAGAAAATATTTTAGGTTCAGTGGATAAAAACACAGAATATGGTATTTTTGGCAATGTAAATGAGGCTATATTTAATCATATAGAAAGAAAACCATTAAAAATCGGTTTAAAACACGAAATAGAAGTCGGTCAGGCTTTTATAAGAAGTTTTGTTGACGAAGAAATCAAAGATTATGAAATAAAAATAACAAAAGTTTATCTAGGCAATGGTGATATAAATAAAGGTATGATTATTGAAGTTGTTGATGAAGGTTTATTAGAAAGAACAAACGGAATAGTGCAAGGAATGAGTGGGAGTCCAATTATACAAAATGATAAAATTATTGGTGCAGTAACTCATGTATTTATACAAGATTCAACAAGAGGTTATGGGACTTTTATCGAAAATATGTTGAGAGTAGCACATTAATAGGGTAAATAATTATTTTATCATATCTTAAGTATAAGATATGATAAAATAATATAGTTTACTTTATTAAAAAAATAAAAACGATATAAATATAAAAATAAAAAAATTTTTTAAATGAATTAGGAAGAAAATTCCTAGGTATAGTGTTTGATTAACGAATTATTAAATTAAAGTTGTCGAATATTGCGTCGGGTTAGTATTGAATCAAATAGAATATAATATTATAATAATAAAAGAATCGTTAAAAACTTAATTTTTGTTAATGTTGTACGTATTATGAAATAATTCATATTCCTAAACTATACAGCAAACAACAAGTTAAAATGAGAATTTATATATATACATATATAATTAAAAAATAAATTCTAATAAATATATACAAGGGGGAAAAAGTTTTGAATAAAATTAAAGTGGCTGTAGTAGATGATAATGAAAAAATGTGTTGCCTTCTAGAAGAAATATTAAAATCCGAAGATGACATTGAGGTTGTAGGAAAAGCCTATAATGGAATAGAAGGGGTAAAGTTAATTAAAGAAAAGCAACCAGATGTTGTATTATTAGATATTATAATGCCACAGTTAGATGGCCTTGGTGTATTAGAGAATGTTAATAAAGATTCACAAATTAACAATCCACCAGTATTTATAATGATCTCTGCAATAGGTCAAGAGAGAATAACAGAAAATGCATTAAATTTAGGAGCAGAGTATTATATAATGAAACCCTTTGATAATGAAACGATTGTAAGACGTATCAAACAATTAAAAGGCAGATTTGAATTATTAAACACTGAGAAAAGAAGAAATTCCATTTTCGAAAATCATTCATCATCTTCTAAAATGCTAACAAATAGAAGTCTTGAAACAGAAGTGACAAGCATTATACATGAGATAGGTGTTCCAGCTCATATAAAAGGATATCAATACCTTAGAGATGCAATAATGATGTCAATAAACGATATGGATATGTTAAACTCTATCACAAAATTATTATATCCATCCATAGCTAAAAGACATAAAACGACTCCTAGTAGAGTTGAAAGAGCCATTCGACATGCTATAGAAGTTGCTTGGAGTAGAGGAAAAATGGATACCATTGACAAATTATTTGGGTATACAATTAATAATGGAAAAGGTAAACCAACAAACTCTGAATTTATTGCATTGATTTCTGATAAATTAAGATTAGAATTAAGAGTAAGTTAAAATAAAGCATAAGCGGGACTTAAAGTCTCGTTTTTTTTTATTTAAAATGTTATATAATTATCAAAGATTAAATAAAAAAAATGAATATAAATATACCATAAGAGCAATAATACTTATGTTGAAAGGAGGAATTATTTTATGATGAATTTAAATGAAATAGAATTACAAAACTTAAGACACATAATTGGTGCACATGAAACTGCATCTGCAAAGATGAACGATTATGCTCAAAGATGTAATGATCAACAAATAAAACAATACTTCCAACAATCTGCTCAATCTGCACAACAAACAAAACAACAATTAATGTCTTTCTTACAAGGCTAAAAGGAGGGATAAACATATGATGCAAGAAAAAGATATGGTGAATGATGCGTTAAGTCAATTAAAGAGTAGTTTAACTACTTATTCTACTGCTATTTCGGAATGTGATAATCAACAATTAAGACAAACATTACAACAAATAAGAAATCAATGTGAACAGTCTCAGTATGAATTATATCAAATGGCAAAATCAAAGAGTTTATATCAACCAGCACAACAAGCTAATCAACAAGAGATTCAACAAGTTCGTTCACAACACCAAGGTATGAATTAAAAGTGAGAATGGCTAGCCCTTTGGGGAGAGCCATTTTTTAAATTTTATAGTTAATTCTAATCATATTTTATAAAAAAATAGTAATATTGAATTATTGAACAATAAAATTATTCATGTCATTATATAAAATATACTAATCATACAATTTGCACTAATAAATTAAAAAACAAATTAATCTGAAATATTCTAAGTTTATTTTCTTACTAATCTATTCAATAGTTATTCTCATTCTTAAATTCACTAATAAAAATCTATTATTTTGTTCCAATTGAAAATCTAATTCTTCTGCTTTTTTGAGATCCGTGATCTCATCTTTAAAAATCAATATAGTTTATTATTATAATGCTTACAATAGTTTAAATAGATGCCTTAAAGAAAGTGTTTTTATATAGTCACACTATAAAAAATTCTTGCTTTTGGGGATAACAATTATCATTTAATAATAGATACTACCTATTCGTAGGTTTGTATAAATATAATTTAAAAGGGGGAAGGTTTATGTTAAGAAGTCCGCCGTCAAGGATTTACTAAAGGGTATTTTTTTGTTTTGTTTAAACTTATGGGAGGTATTAAATTATGAAAAAATCAAAAACAATAAGTATGGTTTTAGCCCTAACTTTAGTTGTTTCAATGCTATTGGGGAATAGTTCATTTGTTACAGCTACATCAACACTACTATTTAATGATGATTTTGAAAGTGGCAATGCAAATAATTGGTCAGTTCAATCTGGTTATAATGATTGGTCTGTCGTAAATGATAATGGTAATAATGTTTATTTTTCGTCTTCAACAAGTGAAGGTCGAACATTTACAGGTGATCAATCTTGGACAGACTATACAGTCCAAGCACGTGTAAAAGTAGAGAATTTTAACGGGTCAAATAGAGGCCTAGTCTGTGGAAGATATAGAGATGGTAATAATTATTATGCTGCATCATTAAGAGGTAATAATACCATTGAAATATTAAGAAAATCAGGTGGTAGTACATCAACAATAGCTTCAAAGAGTTATTCATTATCTGAGGGTCAGTGGTATGATGTAAAGCTTGAGATGGTTGGATCAACTATTAAGATGTACGTAAATGGAAGTTTAGAATTAGAAACAACTGATAATGCAATTAGTTCAGGTGGTATTGGCTTAGTTGGTAGAAATGCCAGCGTGAAATACGATGATGTTGTTGCATACACAGGATTAGAACCTACAAATCCAGAAGACCCAGAAGATCCAGAAGATCCAGAAGACCCAGAAGACCCAGAAGACCCAGAAGACCCAGAAGACCCAGAAGATCCAAATGACCCAGTAGATCCCCCAACATTGCCTTCAGGGCCAGTAAGTGGGGAGTTTATGACTAGCACTAATTTCAGTGACTTAGATAGCTATTTAATAGTTAATAAAGCAAGCGGGAAAGTATTGCATGTTACTGATGGTAATATAGACGAAAATATTAGTATTATACAATGGGAAAATAATGGAGAAACACATCAACTTTGGAGAATGGAAGATAGAGGAGATGGGTATTATTATATAGCTAATAGGTATACAGATAAGTTAGTACAACCTGTTGGTCGATCATCTCAAGAAGGTGCAGATATCGTTCAAGTAAAAAATGGAAGCAGTCAATCCCATACTTGGTATTTTGACTATTTAGGTAATGGTGAGTTCAAATTTATTAATAGAAACAATAACTTAGTTCTTGAAATAGATAATGCTTCACAAAACAATGGTGGTAACGTTGTTCAAAGAAGTTATAATGGGTCAGATAATCAAATTTGGCATATCCTAAGAGCAATACCTGAGTCTGTACAGCCAGATTTTAGTATGCAAGGATTTGCTACTGTAGGACAAGGCACAACAGGTGGTGCTGGTGGACAAAGTGTAACAGTTACAACAGCAGCAGAATTAATTGATTATATGAGTAGACCAGAACCATATATCATTTATGTATCAGGTACTATTGATATGCCAGATAATCCTAATAGCAATAGACCTTCTGATAGAATGTTTAATGTTGCCTCAAATAAAACGATTTTAGGTATTAATGATGCTCATATTCGCTATGGTGGATTAAATATTAGTAGGGCACATAATATTATTGTTAGAAATATTGAATTTTCATTAGCGAAAGACGATTGTATTAATATTGAAGAAGGATCAACCCATATTTGGATAGACCATAATACTTTTTCAAATTCATATGATGGTACAGTAGATATAAAAAGAGAAGCAGACTTTATAACAGTATCTTGGAATGTTTTCAAGGATCATGATAAAAATTCTCTTGTAGGTCATGATAATAGTCATACATTAGATAGAGGGTATTTAAGAATTACTTACCATCATAATTTATTCCAAAATACAAATCAAAGAAATCCAAGAGTTCGCTATGGCAAAGTACACTTATTTAATAATTATCTAACCAATATAGGTGGATATGGATTTGGTGTTGGTGTAGAATCACAACTTATATCTGAATACAATCATATCCAAGATGCCAATCGTGCAATGAGATATTATGATACATCTTCACAACCAGGATACTTAAAAGATACAGGAAGCATTCATAGTAAATTAGGTCATGTGTTAGATTTTAGAGAAAGTGGTATTGACTGGGATCCAAGTGACTTCTATTACTATTCTGTAGACCCAGTATTAAATGTTAGAGAATTGGTAACGACTTATGCAGGCGCAGGAATTATCGATCCAACAGATGAAAGTTATATACCTGCACCAATTGAGCCAGAGGAACCAACAGAACCAGAAGAACCAACAGAACCAGAGGAACCAACAGAACCAGAAGAACCAACAGAGCCAACAGAACCAGAAGAACCAACAGAACCAGAGGAACCAACAGAACCAGAAGAACCAACAGAGCCAACAGAACCAGAAGAGCCAACAGAACCACAAGATCCTTCTGAGTTAGAAATTTACTCTGATGACTTTGTGGGAGCAACCTCTTCTAATCTATTCACAACTTCATATAAGTCATTACCTAACGACAGTTCAAAACCAATGTATATATTAACAGGAGGAACGGTTACAGCAGGAAATGATTCATTAACATTAGATGCGGGAAGAATGACAATTGGCGCTTTATCAGATGGAGCAACATCATCAAATTATACGCCTGGTGGGGTGTTAGATCTTAGCAAACCATATAGAATTATTATAGATATTACTGAGAAGAGTGGTAATTCAGGACAAAACTTCTATGTGTATATTGACAACAATACAACAAGTATGGGGAATTCTATTCATGGTGGTTCTTCAAGAACGTTTGTCCAATCTATAGGTAACCTTAATACAGGGATACTTGTTGTTGAACCTGATGTTGGAACAAGTGAATCATTTATACAAATTCGAACTGAAAGCAATGCTTCAGTAACCATAAATGATATTAGAATTGAGTATATAGAAGAACAACCTACTGAACCAGAACAACCAACACCACCAGAAGATCCAACAGAGCCAGAAGATCCAACAGAGCCAGAAGATCCAACTGAACCAGAAGAACCTATTACACCACCAGACCCAATTGAACCTCCAGACAATGCAGATGATTTGTTTGCACTAGTAGGTTATGCGGCTATGAATGGTGGAACAACTGGTGGAGACGTAGCCATCAATGGATTAGAACCTATTATTAGATATGCAAGAAATGGTCAAGAATTAGAGGATCTCTTAAAATATAAAGTGGATGCCATGAAATATGAAGAAAGAGGAACAATCAATAGAGAAACAGGTGAGCCTTGGGTGGATCATCCAATGATTATTTATATCACAGATAAAATAACTGCAGATAACTCACCAAGCAGTAAATTTAATGTAAAAGATTTGAAAGACTTAACAATAGTCGGAGTTGGTACGCAAGGAGAGTTTGAAGGTATAGGATTTACTGTTTCTAGAGCTAATAATATAATATTTAGAAATTTATCCATTCACCATGTTAGACAAGGTGAAGGAACAGCTATAGAAATAACGGAAAGCAGTCGTAATATATGGGTTACACATAGTGAGTTCTATAGTGATATTGATGTTCATAAAGATTATTATGATGGATTAGTAGATATTAAAAGAGGGTCTGAGTATATTACCATATCTTGGAATAAATTCTATGACCATAATAAAGCGAATTTACTTGGTCATAGTGATAATGCTAGTTTAGCTCCAGATAAGGTGACATACCACCATAATTACTGGTACAATATTAACTCAAGGACACCATTAATAAGGTTTGCTGATGTGCACATGTTTAACAATATTTTTGAAGACATTATTGATACAGCAATTAATGTAAGAATGGGTGCTAGAGTAAAAATTGAAAACAACTACTTTAAAAATGCTGGTGCAGGAACTGTAGACGGAACAACGGGTCAAATTAAAGGACCGATAGGTTGGTATTATGGAAGTAATGAAACGGGTTACTGGGATGTAAGTGGCAATGTATTTGTTGATTGTCCAGTAAGCGAATATGAATCTACAATTTCAATGAGTATTCCATATTACTATCAACATGTGCTGCATTCAGCTGAAGAAGCAAGACAATTGGTACTTCAATATGCAGGTGTAGGTATAGTGAATTAGGTTTATAAAAATGAGACTCTCTTTTTGGAGAGTCTCATTTGATGTGTGGGATTAATCATTCACTTCAGTTAATCCTTTGATAGAAGGGTCTACATACATAGAATAATTGGTGTGATATATAACAAAACCTGGTTTGGATCCATTTGGTTTTTTTAAATGTTTTTTTTGAGTATAATCAACAGCAACTTTCGTTGAATTTTTTGCTTTTGAATAGTATGCAGCAGCAGCAGCAGCTTCTTCGAAAGTTTTGTCTGGCAAATCTTCCCCTTTTGATTTTACAATAACATGAGAACCAGGAATGTCTTTTGTATGGAACCACCAATCATCCCCATTAGCAAATTTTAAGGACAACTCATCATTTTGAAAATTATTTTTTCCAACATAAATATGAAAGCCATCGCTAGAGATATAATGAATTGGTTTTGAGGGAATATTATTCGTTTTTTTGTCTTTGTGTTTTTTCTTGATATACCCATAATCCACTAATTCTTTTCTAATGTATAATAAATCATCTTCTTTATCAGCAATATCTAGTGCATTATTAATAGATTCAAGATGTGTAAATTCTTTTTTTGTTTCTTCAAGCTGATCTTGAAGGGCGTCATAAGTTCTTTTTAATTTATTATATCTGTCATAATACTTTTTAGCATTTTGAGGTGGTGTTAAAGTTTCGTCTAAAGGAATTATAATATTCTCATTTGTATAGTAATTAAATGCTTCTAATTCTTTTTGTCCTTCACTTATACCATAGGCATTTGCTAAAATGATTTCACCATAAATTTTAAATTTATCTCGTTTTTCTGTATCTTTTAATTGTTTTAACTGCAAGTCATATTTTTTATAACTTCTTTCTAGAGCATTTTGAATCACTTTACGAATGTCTGAGGATTTTTGTTTGATTCTAGTAACAACGGATTTAGTGGAATAGAAGTTCTGTAAAAGTTCAGAGACAGAATCAAATTCAGTTGTTTCAAAAGAACCTAAACTTTTTAATGGAATTGAGGAAAAATCTTCGGGAATTTCATTGTTGTAATAAATTATAGGTTTATAGGTATTGCTATTTATAATGGAGAATACTTCTATAAAAGCACTATACAATGATGTTATTTCATCATTTGTTAAAGAACTAGATGCCTTAGTATCGTCAACACAAGCTCTAAAACACAGTTCAGTAGCAACTTGAGGACTTATTCCAGTTAGAGAAGTAAAAATTGCCTTTAATACAGGCATATTCTCTTTGTTTAGAATCTCTTTGAAATTTTCTAAAGAAACTATATCAAGAGGATTTGTTTTGTTTTGGTTTGGTGGGTAAAAATACTCTCTACCAGGTAATACTTCTCTTACAGAACTTACATTTTGAGAAATATGTTTTATACTATCTAAAACAGTATCCTTATCACAGAAAATAATATTACTGTGACGGCCCATTATCTCAATAATTAGTCTTTTGGTACATAAATCACCTAATTCATTATGATGGGTAATATGAAATTCTATGATTCTTTCAAAATTAGGTTGGATAATATCAACGATTTTCCCATTATTTATATGCTTTCTAAGCAACATACAAAAATTTGGAGCAGTCATAGGATTGGTCTTGCTTTCATCTGTTAAATAGATAAGAGGAAGACTTGCTTGTGCCGATAAAAGCAATTTATAAGTGTTTTTGTTGTTTTTTATAACGAGAATAATCTCATCTTTTTCAGGTTGTTGTATTTTATTTATACGACCATCTAAAATGGTTTCCTTTAATTCCGATACAATATTAGATATAACAATGCCATCTAAAGCCATTATTAAGACCTCCCTTTTACTACTTTTGATTATCTTGTAAAGTATATCATTTATAAATTCTTATGAAAAGGTTTTTCTTATACAAGTATTGTCTACACCTAAAAAGCATTGACTTGTTTATTTTACTAGGGTATAATTCCCTTAAGAATACAATAGAAGTGAGTGAGTATATTGTTAAAAAGCATGACTGGTTTTGGCAGATTTGAAAATATTAGCGAAGAAAGAAAAGTCGTTATAGAAATGAAATCTGTTAATCATAAATATTGTGATATAAATATTAGAATGCCTAAAAAACTTGCCCAATTTGAAAATGCAATGAGAACGTTAATGAAAAAGTATGTTCAAAGGGGTAAAATTGACGTATTTATTACATATGAAGATTATACTAATGGGACTTCAGCCGTTAAATACAATAGTGACCTGGCAGCAGAATATATAAAAACATTTGAACAAATGAGTCAGCAATTTGAATTAGATAATGATATAAAAGTATCCCATTTATCTAGATATCCAGATGTATTATCCTTAGAAGAAAGTTCTTTAGATGAGGACACTTTATGGGCCATAGTGGAAAATGCATTATTACAAGCTGCAAAAAATTTAGCAGATACTAGAGAAGTAGAAGGAAAGAATTTAAAGATTGATATAGAGAAAAAATTAGACCATATGAAAGAATTGCTTATAAATGTACAAGACTTATCACCAAAAGTCGTAGCGGAGTACAAACTAAAATTAGAACAAAGAATCAACGATTTATTAAATGGTCCAATAGTGGATGAAGGAAGAATCGCTACTGAAGTTGCAATCTTTGCAGATAAAGCATGTATTGATGAAGAAATTGTTAGATTAGAAAGTCATATTGGTCATATGCTTACCACACTACAAGGTAGTGATGGAATAGGGAGAAAGCTTGATTTTATTGCTCAAGAGATGAATAGAGAAGCCAATACCATTCTTTCAAAAGCCAATGATATTACCATATCTAATAATGCTATAGAATTAAAAACAGAAATTGAAAAGATTAGAGAACAAATCCAAAATATAGAATAATTTATTATAGAAACTTATAACCAATATTGTCTTTTAATTGAAAAATAAGGGCATAATTTTAAAGGAAAGGGGTTTTTATATGATTCAATTAATTAACATTGGTTTTGGTAATATTGTTAATGCTAACCGTATAATTTCTATTGTTAGCCCTGAATCAGCTCCTATAAAAAGAATTATCCAAAAAGCTAGAGATGAAGATCTTTTAATTGATGCAACTTATGGTAGAAGAACAAGAGCTGTAATCGTAACAGACAGTGGGCATATAGTGTTATCAGCGATCCAACCAGAAACAGTTGCTAATAGAATTCATTCTAAAGAAATAACTATAGACAATACAAATGAAGAGTAGTAGAATAGGTGTGATATAGATGAAAAATAAAAAAGGACTACTTATAATAATCTCTGGCTTTTCAGGGTCAGGAAAAGGTACAATTATTAAAAAACTCATTGAGGACTATAATTATTGTGTGTCTATCTCTGCAACAACAAGACAGCCTAGAGATTATGAGGAACATGGTAGGGAATATTTCTTTTCATCAAAAGATGAATTTCTTAATATGATTAATAATAATGAATTAATTGAATGGGCAGAATACTGTAATAATTATTATGGAACCCCAAAGAAATACGTAGAAGAAAAACTTCAAGAGGGTCAAGATGTTATATTAGAAATTGAAATGGAAGGTGCTTTATTGGTTAAAGAGAAGCATCCAGATGCAGTTTTGATTTTCATAACACCCCCAACAATTGACGAATTGAAAAGTCGATTAATTGGAAGAGGGACCGAAAGCGAAGAAGTTATTAATCTTAGATTGAACAAATCTTTTGAAGAAGCAGATGTGATTGAAAAATATGATTATCTAATCATTAATGATGACTTAGATACTTGTGTTAAAGATATTACGACGACAATTAATATGGAACGTAATAAAGCTGCTAGAAATAATGAGTTTATTGACTTATTAAAAATAGAGTTAAATAAAATGATTAAAGGAGAGGATTAAATGTTACATCCATCTTATTCTGATTTAATGAATATATTAAATGAAAATGTTGAAATAGGTGATGAGCCAGTAGTAAAAAGTAGATATTCAATTGTTATTGCAACCTCTAAAAGAGCAAGACAATTAATTGACGGAGATAAACCATTAGCATATTCAAAGAGTAATAAACCATTATCAATTGCAGTAGAAGAAATGAATACAGGTAACTTATACATTAAAGGTAGTGATGAGTAGGGTGGAGTTATTAACTCCACTTTTTTACGTATTATTATATAGGTTTTTAAAATAATATTTTAGAATTAATAATATACAAAGGAGATATTTATGGCTAAAAGATATGCTGATATTATTATAGATATATTACACCAAGACTTAGATAAAACATTTCAATATATTATTCCAGAGATGTTACAAGATAAAATAGCAATAGGAACATCAGTAGAAGTACCTTTTGGTAAAGGGAATAAGCTAATAAAGGGTTTTGTTATCAATATATCAAATAAACCACAAATAGATCCAAGTAAATTAAAAGAGATTCATAAGAGCAGCAATGAAAAAGTTAATATTGAGTCCCAGTTGATTCAATTGGCTTTATGGATGAGTAATCAATATAGTTCCACTATTATATCTGCATTAAAAACTGTTCTTCCCATCCATCAAAAAATCAAACATAAAGAAGAAAAAAGAATTCACTTAGTAATAGATGATACCAAATGTAAGGAATTAATTGAGTCGGCTAAGAAAAAAAATCATGTGGCTATTTTAAGGTTGATGGAAACCTTAAAAGAAAAATCCAATTTGGACTATACCTATGTGACTAAAAACTTAAAAATTCCCTTAGCTACCTTGAAAAAATTAGAATTAAATCAAATCATAGAAATTATAAGCAAAGAAAATTATAGAAAGCCTCATAACTTTAATAAAAATCAATCCTATACTCAACCTACCATATTTCAGCAGAAAATAATTGATGAAGTGGTTAGTGATTATTATAGTGAAAAATTTAAAACCTATTTGCTTCACGGGGTAACTGGTAGCGGAAAAACAGAAGTTTATATGAGGATTATTGAAGAAGTATTAAATTCTGGTAGGCAAGCCATTGTTCTTATTCCAGAGATATCTCTAACCCATCAAACCGTCAAACGATTTTATGAGAGGTTTGGAGAAAAAGTTGGTGTCATTCACAGTAAGCTCTCCCAAGGAGAAAGGTACGATCAATACGTTCAAGCTAAAAATGGGGCTATACAAATAATGGTTGGACCTCGTTCAGCGTTATTTGCGCCTTTTGAAAACCTGGGAATAATCATTATAGATGAAGAACATGAAACCACCTATAAGAGTGACACAACACCTAAATATCATTCCAAAGAAGTTGCAATAAAAAGAGCAGAAATCTCTAATGCCAGTGTTGTTCTAGGGTCTGCAACACCTTCAATGGAAAGTTATACAGAGGCACTAGAGGGTAATTATAAATTGCTGGAATTAAAGGAACGTATAGACAATAGACCATTACCTACTGTGTCTATTGTTGATATGAGAGAAGAATTGATACAAGGGAATAAATCTATGCTAAGTGAAAGTCTACGTTCATCTATATTGGATAGATTAAATAAAAAAGAGCAAATCATTCTTTTTATTAACCGAAGAGGGTATTCGCGCTTTGTTTCTTGTAGAGAATGTGGTTTTGTTATAAAATGTGATCATTGTGATGTTGCCTTTACCTATCATAATAATGGCAAGTTAATATGCCATTACTGTGGTAAAAATATATCTATGCCTAGTACTTGTCCCAGCTGCAAATCCAAGTATATAAAGCAATTTGGAACAGGGACACAAAAAGTAGAAGAATATATACAAAAAGAGTTTCCAAGGGCTAGAATACTTAGAATGGATACAGATACCACAAGTAAAAAAGACAGTTACGAACAAATACTTACGAAGTTTGGAGACGGCAGGGCAGATATTCTAATAGGCACTCAAATGGTTGCAAAAGGTCATGACTTTCCTAATGTAACATTAGTAGGTGTTTTGGCTGCTGATTTATCTTTATATATGAATGACTATAGATCTAGTGAACGCACTTTTAGTTTGCTTACACAAGTAGCAGGACGTGCAGGTAGAGGAGCTATAAAAGGGGATGTTATTATTCAAACCTATTCTCCAGAACATTTTAGTATTCAAAATGCCAGGATGCAAGATTATAATAACTTCTATAATGAGGAAATTTCGTATAGAAGAATTATGAACTATCCTCCTTTTACAAATATAATGGTTATACTATTAATATCAGAGGATGAGAATCTTGTCATAAAAACGTCTTATGAGCTTGTAAATTTAATAAAAAATATGTTGGATTCTACGAATTGTGATATAATAGGACCGACACCTGCTTCTATATCTAAAATGAATAATTTATTTAGACAAGTTATTTATATAAAAGCAGAAGAGTATAATAGACTACTTGAAATTAAAAAGAAAATAGAAATTATAAATGTTGAAAATAATAAATATAATAATATGGCAATGCAATTTGATTTTAATCCATTGTTCAGTTATTAAAGACATAAGTTGGAAGGAGTTTTAAAAAATGGCAATAAGAAATATTCGTGAAGATGGCGATGAGGTTTTAAGGAAAAAAGCAAGAGTGGTTGAGAGTATAACAGATCAAGTAAAAGTGTTAATTGATGATATGATTGAGACCATGTATGATGCAAATGGTATTGGGTTAGCAGCACCACAAGTTGGGATACTTAAAAGAATAATTGTTATTGATATTGGAGAAGGTCTTGTTGTTTTAATTAATCCGGAGATTGTTGAAAGAAATGGTTGTCAAGTAGGGATTGAGGGATGTTTAAGTATTCCGGGGACACTTGGTGAGATTGAGAGACCAGAGTATGTTAAAGTTAAAGGGTTGAATAAAGAGGGAGAGACTATTTTTGTAGAAGGTACGGAGTTGATGGCTAAGGCTTTGTGTCATGAGATTGATCATTTGGATGGGGTTTTGTTTACGGATAAGGTGATACGTTTTGTTGATGGTTATGATGAGGATGAAATGGAAGAGTAGAAGTTAAGAGCGTTTTTTTGTGAGGGGTCGGTCCTATGTGGCTTTCTATAAAAAACAGTTCCGTTAAATATTTCAAGTAAATCTAAGTGGGCTAGGATGTATATTTCTAAGCCTTAAGAACTCCCTTCGGTCAAACACTTAAGGCTTTTGACGAAATATTCATCTACGCCCTACTAAGATTTACTAGTGAAATATTTAAAAGTCACTTTATTTTTATAGAAAGTCACATAGTCTGTCCGTGTTAGACTCGTGCTTCGCACATTGTTGTTGGGCTCGTGCTTCGCACATTGCTGTTAGACTCGTGCTTTCACATTGTGAATTCATAGAGAATTCATATTGTGGGGTTATGATGGTTCTTGAATAATTATTTTATTTTTGGTTAGGAGAGATTTGATGAAAGTTATTTTTATGGGTACGCCTGATTTTTCTGTTCCTACTTTAGAGGCCCTTATTGAGTCTTCTCATGAGGTTATTGGGGTAATTACTCAGCCTGATAAGCCTAAGGGTAGAGGGAAGAAGATGGTAGTTCCTCCTGTTAAAGAGATGGCTATCAAACATGGGATTCCTGTTTATCAGCCACTTAAGGTTAGAGATAAAACGTTTATTGAATTTGTAAGGAGCCTTAATCCTGATGTTGCGGTGGTTATTGCTTTCGGTCAAATTTTGAGTTTAGAGTTGTTAGAAGTGCCTAAGTTTGGTTGTATTAATGTTCATGCTTCATTGCTTCCTAAGTATAGAGGGGCGGGGCCTATTCAGTGGTCTGTTATTAATGGAGAATCTGAGACTGGAATTACCACCATGCATATGGATGTTGGTATTGATACTGGTGATATGATTTTTAAAGATATTGTAAAGATAGAAGCAAAAGAAACAGGTGGGTCTTTACATGATAAGTTGTCTACGTTAGGTGCCAATACTTTATTAAAAACCCTTGAAGCTTTAGAAAATGGGTCGGCGCCACGAGAGAGGCAAGTGGATGAGGAATCAACTTATGCACCTATGTTAAGTAAGGAATTAGGGTTAATTGATTGGAGTAAGGATGCCGTTGAGATTGAAAGGCTTATTAGAGGTCTGAATCCTTGGCCAAGTGCTTATAGCTATCTAGATGGGAAAATGGTAAAGATCTGGGATGGAGATGTTATTTCATCAAACAATAAGAGTATAGGTGAAGTCATCCATATAGATAAGTCGTCTATTATTGTTCAAACAGGCAAGGATGCCCTTGCAATTAAGGAACTTCAGTTAGAAGGTAAAAAAAGGATGACAACAGAAGAGTTTTTAAGAGGATATAAAGTTGATTTAGGTGTTAAATTAGGATAGAAAGGTGTGATTATTATGGATTGGTATGGTTCAATGATTATTTTATTACCAGCAATTTTGCTTTCTTTTTATGCACAGTCAAAGGTGAGTTCAACCTTTAATAAATACAGTAAGGTGAAAAATTTAAATGGCTATACAGGTAGAGATATAGCGGAAAGTATACTTAGAAATGCAGGTTTATTTGATGTTAGAGTTGAAAGCGTTAAAGGTAACTTAACAGATCATTATGATCCTCGTAAAAAAGTTGTAAGATTATCTGACTCAGTTTATAATTCAACATCTATTGCAGCAGTTGGTGTTGCAGCCCATGAATGTGGTCATGCATTACAAGATGCAAAAGGATATGCTTTTTTAAAATTTAGACATGCAATTTTTCCAGTTGTAAGTTTTAGTTCTAATCTAGCAATGCCATTAATATTTTTAGGGTTCTTTTTAGATGCATTTAACCTTATCCAATTAGGTGTTATTTTATTTGGTGCAGTTGTGTTATTTCAATTAATTACTTTGCCAGTAGAATTTAATGCGTCAAGTAGGGCCATTGCTATTTTAGACAATAATAATTATTTGTCTGCAAATGAAGTTAAACCTGCTAGAAAAGTTCTTAATGCAGCGGCATTAACATATGTTGCAGCAGCTATTGTAGCAATTGCTAATTTATTAAGATTTCTAATTATATTAAACGGGAGAAGAAGATGACAAATCAATCACAAGTTAATCTTAGATTAATGGCACTAAGTGTTTTAGATGAAATTATTAAAGACAATCGATTCAGCCATAAAGTTCTTAATCAAGTTCTTAAAAATCACCAAGAATTAAAAAAACAAGAGAGAGCTTTTATTACTAGATTGGTTGAAGGGACATTAGAAAATTTAATATATCTTGATTATGTAATTAATCAGTTTTCAAAAACAAAAACAAGTAAAATGAAGACAACGATTTGTAATATTTTAAGATTATCAGTATATCAATTAATGTTCATGGAGAGTGTGCCAGACTCTGCAGTCTGTAATGAAGCAGTAAAATTGGCAAAAAAAAGAGGCTTTGTAAAATTATCTGGTTTTGTTAATGGTGTCCTTAGAAATATAGCAAGATCTATAGATAATATCTCATTACCAAGTGAAGAAAAGAACCCTATTGAGTATTTGTCCGTTCTTTATTCTTTTCCAGAATGGATTATTAAGATATGGTTAGAAGAATACGAATATGAAGTTGTTAAAGAAATTTGTATAGCAAGTAATAGCATTCCTGAAACAACAATCCGATGCAATAAAACAAAAATCTCTCCAACGGAGCTAAAAGAACGTCTTGTCAAAGAAGGGGTTAATGTTAAAGAAGGTCAGTTTTTAGACTATGGATTTAACATATCCAACTATGATTATCTTGGTAAGTTAGATACCTTTAATAAAGGGTACTTTCAAGTTCAAGATGAAAGTTCAATGCTTGTTGGAGAAGTAGCTGATCCTAAGAAGGGTGACCTTGTAATAGATGTATGTGCCGCACCAGGTGGTAAGAGCACCCATATAGCTGAACTATGTGGAGAGTGTCATGTTGTTTCTAGGGATTTAACTTATGATAAAACAGAACTGATCAATGAAAATGTAAGAAGGTTAAATCTTACTAATATAAAAGTTGAAAAATTTGATGCCTTAGAATTAGATGAAAATTTGATAGGTAAAGCAGATATTATTTTAGCTGATTTACCTTGCTCTGGTTTGGGAATAATAAGAAAGAAACCAGATATTAAATACAATGCAAATGAAAATCAAATTACTTCTTTAATAGAGTTGCAAAGAAATATTTTAAAAGTGATACAAGAGTATTTAAAGCCAGGAGGAATATTGGTTTTTAGTACTTGTACAATTAATAAAAGAGAAAATGAAGACAATGTAAAATGGCTGATTGAGAATTTAAACTTTGAAATTGAAGATGCAAGAGCATTTCTTCCAGAAGTTTTAAGAGATGAGCGCCATAAAGGGTGTATACAGATCCTACCCCATCAATTCAATACAGATGGTTTTTTTATAGCTAGACTTAGAAAACTGTAATCATATAATTAAAAATAAAATAATAAATAAAAAGATTGTCATATAAATTGTTTCAATGATAAAATAAAAGGTGACTTATGGAAAAAATTGATATTAAATCTATGGAATATGGTGAGCTCCTTAACTACTTTATTTCAATAGGGGAAAAAAAATTTAGATGTGACCAAGTATTTGGGTGGTTTCATAATAAGTTGATTACTTCTTTTGATGAAATGAGTAACATATCAAAGGATTTAAAAGAAAAATTAAATACAGAGACAGAGTTAGTTCATTTGAAAGTGATACAAAAGCTTATATCTCAAATTGATGGCACTGAAAAGTTTCTATTTCAACTAAAAGACCATAATGTTATAGAGAGTGTTCTAATGAAATACAAGCACGGTAATTCTGTTTGTATTTCATCTCAGGTTGGCTGTAAAATGGGATGTACTTTTTGTGCCTCTACAATTGGTGGCTTAGTTAGAAACTTAAGGGCTTCTGAGATGCTAGAGCAAGTTTATAGCATTCAAAGAGAATCAGGAGAAAGAGTTTCTAATGTGGTTATTATGGGTACTGGTGAACCCCTTGATAATTTTGATGAATTGATGAAGTTTATTAGTGTTATTACAGATGAAAAAGGATTGAACATTAGTATTAGAAATATTACAGTTTCAACCTGTGGTTTAGTGGATAAAATAAAGACATTAGCAGATAAAAAAATTGGCATTACCTTAGCAATATCTCTACATGCATCTAATGATGAGATAAGAAAGAAAACTATGCCAATAGCAAAAAAGTTTTCCATAGAAGAACTTTTAGATGCTTGTAAATACTATATTCATAAAACCAATAGAAGAATTACATTTGAATATAGTTTAATTAGTGGTGTGAATGATACTAAAAAAGATGCTGAAGAATTGTGTAAATTATTAAAGGGGCTTCTATGCCATGTTAATCTAATACCTATTAATCCTATTAAAGAAAGAAATTATCAACAAGGTTCAAAAGAATCTATTGTGAATTTCAAATCCGTTCTAGAAAAAAATGGTATTACTGCAACTATTCGAAGAGAATTAGGAAGAGATATTCAAGCAGCTTGTGGCCAACTACGTAAAAGTTATGGGGAGAATAGGATAGAAAAATAGGGTAGATGGATCAAGGTTATTTTCTAATTTGACATTAGGAGGTTAAATGTGTTTTATGAGGTCATATGGTAAAACCGACAAAGGGATTAAAAGAGCAAGAAATGAGGATACAATTTTTTACTCTGATCAATCTATTGGGAATCTGCCTAATTTATACATCATTGCAGATGGAATGGGTGGACACAATGCAGGAGCCTTTGCTTCTGAATATTCTGTCAAGGGGTTTGTAGATTTTGTGAAAAAAGCCACTTGGGATAATCCAGTGAAGATTATTGAAGATGGCATTTGTAGCGTTAATCAGATGGTACACGAAAAATCATCAGAAGAAGAATATTATAAAATGGGAACAACTTTTGTTGTTTCAACAATAATACAAAAAAAATTGTACATTGGGAATATTGGGGATAGTCGTCTGTATATAATAAGAAATAAAGAAATACAAAAAATTACAAAAGATCACTCTTTGGTTGAAGAAATGGTACATACGGGTCATCTTACAGAAGACGAGGCTAATAGCCATCCTAAAAAAAATATTATTACTAGAGCGATAGGTGCAGAAAAAACAATTATAGTGGATATATATGAAGTGGAATTAGAAAGTGATGATCTGATATTAATGTGCTCTGATGGTTTGACAAATATGTTAAGTCATAAAGAAATTTCTAATATTCTTGAAGATGGAAGTTTCTTAGAAGATAAAGTAAAACAACTCATTTCTAGAGCCAATGAACTTGGTGGCAATGATAATATATCTGTAATTATAATTAAAACTGACATAGATGAGAGGTGAGATAATGCTACAACAAGGGATTTTGTTAAATGATAGATATGAAATAGTAGAAAAAATTGGTTCAGGTGGAATGTCTGAAGTTTATAAAGCAAAATGTACCATGCTTAATAGATATGTTGCTATAAAAGTTTTAAAAGATGAATTTAGATTAGACGAAAGTTTTGTTTCTAAGTTTAAAGTGGAAGCCCAATCTGCAGCAAGCCTTTCCCACCAGAGTATTGTAAATATTTATGATGTAGGTCATGATAAAAATGTTTACTATATAGTTATGGAATTGATTGAAGGCATCACTTTAAAAGAGTATATTAAAGAAAAAGGGTCTTTATCAACAGAAGAAACTATTAACTTAGCCATTCAAGTTGCTTCTGGAATCGAACATGCCCATAAAAACCACATTATACATAGAGATATTAAACCTCAAAATATTATTATTTCAAGTAATGGGGTAGCTAAAGTTACAGATTTTGGAATTGCTAGGGCAGCTAGTTCTGTTACAATTGCAGCTGCAAATGTTGTGGGATCAGTCCATTATATATCTCCGGAACAAGCTAGAGGAGGATATACAGATGAAAAAAGTGATCTTTATTCACTAGGTATTTCCATGTATGAAATGATTACTGGAAAAGTACCTTTTGAAGGAGATAGCAATATCTCTGTAGCATTATCCCATATTCAAGATGAGCTAGTAAAACCAAGTAGTATAAATCCAAATATATCCAGTAGTTTGGAAAATATTATCTTGAAAGCAACTCAGAAAAAAACAGAATTGAGATATAATTCAATGACTGAAATAATTCTTGACTTAAAAAAAGCCATGGAAGTACCTAATGGTGATTTTGTAAAAATAGATACAGTAACGGATTCAAATACAATATTTATTTCAGAAGAAGATGTTAAAAGAATTCGAAGTGTTTCACGAGATGTAGATGAGTTCCAGAATGATGACGAAATAGTAAGTAATAAACCTAATAAAATCATTGATAAATTAATTATCGCATCTGGTGTTGTATTGGCTATGCTTTTAGTTGGTGTCATTACATTTTTTGGTATCAATTATTTACAAGATCGTTTTGTGCCAAAAGAAGTTACTGTTCCTTTAATAAAAGGTTTGACTGAGGAAGAAGCATCAAAGGTATTATCTGATAGTAATCTAGGGTTAAACATTATAAGATATGAATTCTCTGAAGATGTTGAAAATGGGCATATCATTACTCAAGCGCCTGAAGCAGATACTTTGGTTAGAGAAGAAGCAGTTATAAATGTTATTATTAGTAAAGGGGTACAAACTTTTGGTGTGCCTAATGTTATCAATCAAAGGTTTAATGATGCTGAAAGATTTGTTTTACAAGAGAATTTAACACCAAAAATTGAATTAGAGTACAATGACACATTACCTATTGGTGTTGTAATAAGACAAGAACCCGTTTCAGGTACACAGTTAAGAGTAGGAGAAATCGTAACAATTTATGTAAGTAATGGAAGAGCACCAAGATTCACAACAGTTCCTGACTTAAGAGGGTTAACTGAAGAACAAGCAAAACAAAGATTAATTGATAATAACCTACAATTAGGAAACAATACTACTTATGTTGAAAGTCAAGCCTATAGAGAAGGTGAAGTGATTAGTCAAACCGTTGCAAGTGGTGAAACAGTGGAAGAAGGTTATGTGATAGATATTGTTGTAAGTACTGGAATTACAATAAGATATTTTGAACAAGTATTAGTATTGAATGATGTTTTAGCTGAAGACCAAGAGGAAGCAATGATCCGTATTGATTTAAAACAAGGTAATAATATATCAACTATATTTGGAGAAAAGGCTGTTTATAAGGAAGACTTTCCTATTAATATAACCGTAAGAGGGGAAGAAGGAACAGGGGAACTCATCTTATATATTAACGGAGAACAACAAAGGGACCCATGGCCAATTTCTTTTAAAGAGGAGGTAAATTAATGTTGGGTAAAATAATAAAAGGTATTGCAGGCTTTTATTATGTTCATATACCAACAGAGGGTGTTTATGAATGTAAGGCAAAAGGAATTTTTAGAAAAGACAATATAAAACCATTAGTAGGAGACAATGTTGAAGTAGAAATACTTGATAAAGATAACTTTCTCGGTAACATTGTAAAAATTATGCCTAGAAAAAATGAACTCATAAGGCCTCTGGTCTCAAATATTGATCAAGTAATCATTGTTTTTGCCGTTACAGATCCAGACCCTAATTATAATTTGCTGGATAGATTTTTAGTAGCAATCGAAAAGGAAAATATTGATATTATAATTTGTTTTAATAAAATAGATATATTAGATGAAGTTAAAGTTAATAATATTATTTCCGTCTACAAAAATGTAGGGTATAAGGTGATTACCACCAGTACTCTAAAAATTGAAGGAATCGATAATATAAAAGATGTTTTAAAGGACAAAACATCTGTATTTGCAGGACCTTCTGGTGTTGGAAAATCATCAATTTTAAACGAATTACAAGACAAAGTAAAGATGGAAACAGGAGAAATTAGTGCTAAAATAAAAAGAGGAAAGCACACTACGAGACATGCGGAATTAATGTCTTTTGATGATACAAGTTATATTGTGGATACGCCTGGATTTAGTTCTATATTTTTAAATGAAATTGAAGCTAAAGATCTTAGAGAATATTTTATTGAGTTTTTAAAATATAATGATCAATGTAAATTCCAAACCTGTGTTCATATTAATGAGCCTCAATGTGGCGTTAAAGAAGCTTTAAATAATGGGCAAATAAATCAAAACCGATATGATAGTTACAAAATGATATACGATGAGATAAAGGACCAAAGGAGATGGTAGAATGATACAGCTTGCACCTTCTATGTTATCAGCAGACTTTTCAAATTTAGAAAGAGATATTAGATTGATAGATGAAGCAGGAGCACATATGATACACTTAGATGTAATGGACGGTAGTTTTGTTCCTAATATATCTTATGGTGCGCCAGTAATTAAATGCTTAAGAGATAAAACAAATAAAATTTTTGATGTTCATTTAATGGTGAATGAACCCATTAGATATATAGATGATTTTTATAATGCAGGGGCCAATATCATATCGGTTCACGCAGAAGCCTGTACACATTTAAACAGAACCATTCAGAAGATAAAGTCCCTAGGCATTAAGGCAGCTGTTGCGTTGAATCCTGCTACGTCCCTTAGTGTTTTAGACTATGTATTAGAAGAATTAGATATGGTTTTAATTATGAGCGTAAACCCAGGTTTTGGTGGACAATCTTTCATACCTAGCGCATTACAAAAAATTAGAGATTTAAGATGTGTTATAGAAAGCAAAGGATTGGATATTGATATACAAGTAGATGGTGGTATAACAGTAAAAAATGTTAAAGAAGTAATTGAGGCAGGTGCCAATGTTATTGTAGCAGGTTCAGCTGTTTTTAGTGGAGATGCGCAAACAAAAGTATCGGATTTTTTAACAGTATTTAAAGAATTTGGTGAGTAGAATGAAAACATTAATTATAACAGGTGGTACCATTCATTTTGACTTTTTTAATAATTTTCTAAAAGACAATTCCTTTGACTATACTATGGTTGTTGATGGTGCATTAGATATTATAAAAGATTCTCAAGTTAAAGTGGATCTAATCATTGGAGACTTAGATACCGTTGATGAAAACTTAGTTTTACAGTTTAGAGATAAGGGTGTAGAAGTTATACAGTTTTCCCCGGATAAAGACTATAGTGATACCCATTTGGCATTAATAAAAGCCCTTGAGTTAAATGCGTCTGATATAACCATTGTTGGTGGAATAGGGACTAGGATGGATCATACACTGGCGAATATACATACTCTAATGATTCCTACAGAAAAAAATATTCCTTGTAGAATAGTCAATGAAAACAATATAATACAGTGTACCAATAATACGTTGGCATTAGAAAATACTTTTGGAGAATATATTTCTCTTATACCTTTGACTACTGAGGTAAGTGGTATTAGCTCTAAAGGCTTAAAATATTCATTAGATAATGATAAATTAGTTATTGGGGCATCTATAGGTATTAGCAATGAAATAATTGACAAAAATGCATTTATTACCATTAAAGAGGGTATATTAATAGTAATACAAAGCAAAGATTAAAGTCCTAAATGATTTTTCTCTATGTAGACATTCTTCTACTTTAGGGAAAAATCTTTTTTATTTTTATACTCAAAAGAGTAATAGCCTGATTAATCTGTCATAAAATAGTACTAGTAATATTTTATGGGGGCGTTTCCTATGATGAAAAAAGTTGGGGGATTAATTTTAATATGCATTTCCATAGGTATGTTTTTAATGCTTTTTATACCTAAAGGATTATTAACAGTACTTGCAATATTAGGGTTGATTTATATAGGGTATAGATTTATCACGGATTGTTAATAGTAATGGCAATACTAGGATTAATTTATATAAAGTATCAATAGATCGATGAAATGAATAATAAAAAAATAGAACCCCATAGGGTTCTATTTAAGCGCGAACAACGTTTCCTGACTTTAAGCATTGTGTGCAAACACTGATTTTTTTTGGTGCACCATTAATAACTGCTTTAACTTTTTTAATGTTAGGTTTCCACATTTTATTTGATTTTTTATTTGAATGGCTTACCTTATGACCAAAGTGAACGCTTTTTTCACATATTGAACATTTTGCCATAACCGCACCTCCTTCGCCTGCTGTCTTCGCAACAAATCAATTTTAACAGATATTATATAAGAATGCAAGTACAACATAAAAAATCTATTAAATATAGAAAAAATACCCATGAGCAAGGAGTAGTAAAGGTTTTTCTAAGTAGTATTTTGAAAATCAAAGAAAAAAGTGTTTTTTAATTACAATTAAGATGGTATAATATAGATAAAATTTGTGCCTATGTATATTAACTGTTATATAATGGTAAAATTACTTTCATAAAAAGAACTGGAGGTATGTAGAATGAAAGGAAGAATGGCGACAAATATTGGAGACATTATTGTTGATAATGAGGTAATCTCAAAGTATGCAGGATTAGCTGCAGTAGAATGTTATGGTATCGTTGGTATGGCTATGATTACAGTCAAAGAAGGTATCGTTAAACTTCTTAAAAGAGAAAGTCTTGGAAAAGGTGTTAAGGTAAATGTTATTGATAATCGAATTGAAATAGATTTTCATGTTATTGTTGAATATGGAATTAAAATATCAGCTGTTGCAGATAATTTAATTAGTACTGTAAAATATAAAGTTGAGAAATTCACAGGAATGGAAGTTTCAAAAATTAATATCTTTGTAGAAGGTGTTAGAGTAGACTAATCTTAAAACTGAATGGAGGGCAATGATGTGTTAATCAATAAAGTAGATGCAAAGACACTTCAAAAAATATTTATTGCGGGAGCAAAATATCTAGAATCAAAAAAAGAATTTGTCAATGAAATGAACGTATTCCCAGTTCCAGATGGAGATACTGGGACAAATATGTCTCTAACAATTCTTTCAGCAGCTAAGGAAGTTAATGGTCTTGTTGATGTGAATATGAAGTCCGTTGCAAAAGCTATATCTTCTGGTTCTCTTAGAGGGGCAAGAGGAAATTCAGGTGTTATTTTATCTCAGTTATTTAGAGGTTTTTCAAAAGAAATAAGTGAACATGAATTCATTGATACAACAATTATGGCTAATGCATTTCAACAAGGTGTTGAAACAGCCTATAAAGCTGTTATGAAGCCAAAAGAAGGAACCATTCTTACAGTAGCAAGAGGTATTGCTGACAAAGCTACTGAATTGGCAGAGCATAATGATGATATTATTTATGTTCTAAAAGAGACACTTGCTTATGGCGAGGAAGTTTTAAATCAAACTCCTGATATGTTACCAGTATTAAAACAAGCAGGTGTAGTAGATGCTGGTGGACAGGGATTATTATATATATTAATTGGTGCCTACGAAGTTTTAAATGGAAAAGAAGTAAATTATGTGGTGGAAGAATCTCTTACAAAAGAAACAAGTACTGTAACATTAAAAGTTGATGAGGATATTGAATTTGGTTACTGTACTGAATTTATTATAAATTTAACTCAAGAAAACAATGGAACAATTGATTCTGACTTAAAAGCGTACTTATCTTCTATAGGGGATTCAATTGTAGTGGTTTCTGATGATGATATGATTAAAGTGCATGTACATACGAATGATCCTGGAAATGCACTTCAAAAAGGATTATCATTTGGTGCATTAAATAATATAAAAATTGATAATATGAGAGAACAACATAGTGCTTTAGTCGTTGATGAGAAATTATTAGAAGAAAGTGATTCTAAAGTGAGTGCATTAGAAATTCCAAAGGAAAGAAAAGAATCTGGTTTTATAGTGGTTTCTATTGGAGAAGGATTAAATGAAATATTTAAAGGATTAGGTGTTGACTACATCATCGAAGGTGGTCAAACAATGAATCCAAGTACAGAGGATATGCTTAATGCTATTAGTAAAATTGAGGCAGATAACATATTTATATTACCAAATAATAAAAACATCATTCTTGCGGCACAACAAGCTCAGGAATTAGTAGAGGACAAAAAAGTTTTTGTTATCCCTACAAAAACAATACCTCAAGGAATCAATGCCATTATCAATTATGAATATGGGAAAACACCAGAAGAAAATGAGAAAAAAATGAATAATAGCGTTGGACTGGTTAAAACGGGTCAATTAACTTATGCTGTTAGAGACACTCAGATTGAGGACAAAGAAATTAAACAAGGTGATTTGCTAGGTATAGGTGATGGAAAAATATTAGTGGTAGGGAAAGAAATAAATGATTCAACGAAAGAATTATTAGAAATGCTCATAGATGAAGACTCTGAATTAATAAGCGTTTACTATGGCCAAGATGTAAAAGAAGAGGATGTTGAAGAATTAAGAGAATACATTGAAGGAACCCATGAAGAATGTGATGTAGAAATACATTATGGCGGGCAACCCCTTTATTATTACATTATTTCTGTTGAATAAAAAAGTTAAACACTGAATCACTTAGTAAAAGTGTTCAGTGTTTTTTAGTGATAAGCCCTACTTTTGAATATATAAAAGTATTCTTTTAAAAAAGAGGTGAGGATAATGGAGACAAATTTGTCGATTTCGGTTTTAAAAGGTGTAGGTGAAAAAACGAAAACATATTTAAACAAATTAGGGATAGTTACAATTGATGATTTGTTGCATAACTATCCAAGAAGTTATGAAAGCTTTTCTAAGCCTTTAAAAATAAAAGATATGGTATTAGATGAAATGAATTCTATTGAAGGCAGTATCTGTGCTTCAATTAACCAATTGGCTAAAAATAAAATCAAAATAACAAAAACAAAGGTTAAAGATGATACAGGATTAATCAATATCATATGGTTTAATCAATTGTATATAAAAAACAAATTAAATTCATCAGAAAAATTCATTTTTAAAGGAAAAGTAGAATATAAATATGGACAAATACAAATGCTATCTCCAGAGATATATAGTGTTGATGAATATACTAAAAAAACAGAAGCTTTGCAGCCTATTTATTCATTAACTAAGGGTCTTACCCAAAACAATATGAATAATTTTGTAAAGCAAGGTTTATTAAAAACCCGGAATCAATTAAAAGAATTTCTACCTTTAGAAATTAGAACGGCTCATGGTTTTTCAGAATACAATTATTCAATTAATCAAATTCATTACCCCTTTAATATGAAGACATATAAAGAAGCAAGAAAAAGACTGGTTTTTGATGAATTTTTATTATTTCAAATGGCTCTTTTAAGTCTAAAAACTGTAAAAGAGCAAGATAGTACGGATGTTATAATAAAAGATGATACAGGGATTAAAGATATTCTAAAGTCATTGCCTTTTGAACTTACAAAAGCGCAATTAAGGGTTTGGAATGAAATTAAAGATGATCTTTATAGTAATAAGGTGATGAATAGATTATTACAAGGTGATGTTGGATCGGGAAAAACTATTATTGCAGCATTGGCCTTAGCTTTAGCAGCTAAAAATGGGTATCAAGGAACCATTATGGTTCCTACTGAAGTATTAGCAAAGCAACATTATATATCTCTTAAGAATTTTTTAGAACCCTTCAATATAAGAATAGGTTTATTAGTTGGCTCTATGACCTTGAAAGAAAAAAAAGAAATGTACAATAACATAAGGAATAAAGAAATAGATATTATTGTAGGCACACATGCCCTTATACAAGAAAAAGTTACATATAATAATCTAGGTTTGGTCATTACAGATGAACAACATCGTTTTGGTGTAAAGCAAAGAGAGACATTGATTCAAAAAGGAAACAACCCACATATTTTAGTAATGAGTGCTACACCTATACCAAGAACTTTGGCTTTAATTGTCTATGGAGATTTAGATGTGTCTATAATAGATGAATTGCCTCCTAATAGACAAACAATCAAAACTTATGCAGTGGATACCAGTTATCGTAGCCGTGTTTATAGTTTTATAGAAAAAGAAATACAAAAAGGGAGACAAGTCTATATTATTTGTCCAATGGTTGAAGAATCAGAAGACCTAGATTTAGAATCTGTGGTAGAATACACTGAAAAACTCAAACAGAGTATTAATGGATCCATAAAAATCTCTTATTTACATGGAAAGATGAAAGGCAAAGAAAAAAATGAGATAATGGAAGATTTTGCAGATAATAAAATTCAGGTCTTAGTTTCTACAACTGTTGTAGAAGTAGGCGTAAATGTACCTAATGCTACTATCATGGTTATTGAGAATTCAGAAAGATTTGGATTGGCACAACTCCATCAATTGAGAGGAAGAGTAGGTAGAGGAGAGCATCAATCTTTTTGTATACTCCTTACAGATACAAAAAATGAAAAAACGAAAGAGCGTTTAGACGTTTTAAGCAAACATAATAATGGATTTATTATTTCAGAATATGATTTAAAATTACGTGGTCAAGGAGATTTATTTGGTATACGTCAACATGGTCTGGTTGAATTTAAACTTGGAAATGTATTCGAGGATATAGAGTTATTAAAGTTAGCCAATTCAATTGCTAAAAAAATATATACCAAAGATCCTGACTTGGAATTAGAGGCCCATCAGATATTAAAACAAAGGTTAATACACTATATTAAAAGTCACTATGTTGTTTAGATAATGATTGTTTTTTTAAAATCAAAATGTAAAGAATTTCTAGTGTATAGATTAACATTTTACATATAATATAGTTGTAACCTATAAAACATTTTCTTTACAGAAATGCATGCAGGATCAAGTAACTATTAAATTACCAAGTCTGAAAAAAATTATAAGAATGGAGGAGCTATTATGTCAAGTAGAAATAAATCAGTAGTACCACAAGCTAGAGAGGCTTTAAACAGATTTAAATATGAGGTTGCTAATGAGATTGGTGTACCATTAAAAGATGGATATAATGGTGACTTAACATCTTATCAAAATGGTTCAGTAGGTGGGTACATGGTTAAAAAAATGATCGAACGTGCGGAACAAGACTTAATGAGTCGATAAGTGTTAAGAAAAAATGTTACAAAACTATCTGTTTTGTAACATTTTTTTGTGTATTAAAACCTAATGCCTCTTTTCGAACTCTTGCAAGCAAGTTTTAAAAACACTCACCTTATGTCCCTTGTGCCAAGAGACATAAGGTTTGTTGAAATTGTGATTTTCAAACCCTTGCAAGCAAGTTTTAAAATCACTCACCTTATGTCCCTTGTGCCAAGAGACATAAGGCTTGTTGAAATTGTGATTTTCAAACCCTTGCAAGCAAGTTTTAAAATCACTCACCTTATGCCCCTTGTGCCAAGAGACATAAGGTTTGTTGAAATTGTGATTTTCAAACCCTTGCAAGCAAGTTTTAAAATCACAATTTCACATTGACAAATATACATATTACTATAAAATAAAATTATAAATGAAAAGGATTGGTAGATAATGAGAGTTATAGCAGGAAAAGCTAGAAGAGTAAAATTGATTGCCCCTGAAGGGCATCATGTGAGACCAACAACAGATAGAATTAAAGAAACATTGTTTAATATAATTAATCCTTATATCATAGAAAGCAATTTTCTTGATTTGTTTAGTGGTAGCGGTGCCATAGGCATAGAAGCTTTAAGTAGAGGGGCTCATAAAGCCGTTTTTGTTGAAAACAACAGGAATGCCCTAGAAAGTATTCGTATAAACTTGAATAATACGAAACTTGGAGATAATTGCCAAATATATACTTTAGATGCAATCAATTCTGTAGAAATTTTAGAGCGTGATGGTCACGTTTTTGATGTTATATTTATGGACCCGCCATATAATACTGGAATAGAAGAAAAAATATTAGAAAAGTTAAAGGCATCAACGATTATCAACCAAGATACGATCATTATAATAGAAAGTGATATAAATGATGATCTATCCTATATTGATAAACTGGGTTTTTCTATAGAAAAAATAAAGAAATATAAAACCAACCAACATGTTTTTATTTATGGTTAAAAGGCCATTGTAATAAAATAAATGGGTAATTAGAATTAGTTAAATTCAAATGAGGTGAAGAGATGAGAATTGCAGTATATCCAGGAAGCTTTGATCCAGTGACTTTAGGCCATTTAAACATAATACAAAGAAGTGCAAAATTAGTTGATAAATTAATTGTTGGTGTATTAAATAATAGTAATAAAAGTCCGTTGTTTTCTGTAGAAGAACGTGTTAATATGTTAAATGAAGTAACTAAAGATATGAAAAATGTAGAAATAGAAGCCTTTGATGGGTTGCTTGTAGAATTTTTGAAAAAGAAAAATGCTTCTGTTATTATTAGAGGCTTGCGTGCTATTTCAGATTTTGAATATGAATTACAAATTGCACAAACAAATAATATTTTAGATCCTAAAATAGATACCATTTTCTTAGTAACAGATGTAGAATATTCTTATTTAAGTTCTAGCATTGTTAGAGAGGTAGCTAAATACGGAGGGGATATAAGTCAATTGGTTCCAGAGTATGTGAAAGAAATGTTCGAAAAAAAGAAATGAAAATTTAAGTAATATACATATATAAGGGAGGATTCTTGGGATGAGTAGAATTATACAATTAATAGATGATATAGAAGACTTTTTTGAACAATGTAATAGTTTGCCATTTACCAATAAAGTAGTGGTTGATAAAGATGATGTGTACGAATTAATGACAGAGCTAAGGTTAAAAGTTCCAGATGAAATCAAAAAATCTGCTAGAGTCATTGAAGAAAAAGAAAAAATAATGAATGAAGCAAAGCAATTTGCTGAAGAAATGGAAAAGCAAGCAGAGACAAAAATAAGTTCTCTAGTAAATGAACATGAAATAATACAACAGGCCTATGAAAAGGCACAAGTTATCATTGATAAAGCAAAAGAAGACGCAAGAGAAATGCGTCTAAGTGCTATTTCTTATGTTGATGAAATTTTAGAAAAGCTAGAAAAGGCTGCAGAATACACATTAAATAATGCAAAAACAAATTACGAAACTTTATTAAACAACTTAACGGATGATATTAATTTAGTAAAAGAAAACAGAAAAGAATTAAATTCTAACAATTCATCATATGAAAATGAAGAAGAGTAGAGTGAGTAAAAAAGTGATAAAAGCATTAACACATTTTGCCAATACATATTTCGTGATGGATAAATTGGTGTTTTGAATAACACTTGCTGTCTGTGCATGAACAGAGAAACCACCAAATGCTATTATTGTGTTTACTAATACAATTTTTGTTTCTATGCCATTTGGTATTTTGGACAGTAGACTTATGCCATTTGATATTTCTACTGTTCCTAATAAAAAGTTCTTTATAAGTAAAGAATCAATTGGAATAAGGTTAACCAAGCTTAAGATAATAGAGAAAAATATTACATAACCACCAATTCTAACAATTAAATCAACGCCATCAATAATACATTGATCAAAAATTTTGAAAGCAGTTTCATTGGATTTGACTAATGTATATTTTTTTGTGTTATTAATATTCTTAGTATCAATTCTATAAACAAAACTAAAAATAACGCCGGTTAATAAACTTGATATGTATAAAATTATAAGAAGATAAATTCCTAAGTTTCCTACGTCTAATATGCCTACAGACACAAAACCTAAAACAAACATTGGACTTGCATTATTAGAAAAAGTTAATAAGTATTGAGCCTGCTTTTGCGTTATAAGATTTTTATTTAGCAAATCAGCAACAATTTTAGCCCCCATTGGATAACCTGAGAGCATACCTAATACCCAAGCATAGCCAGCAACACCAGGTAACTTATAGACGTATTTCATAATAGGGTTAAAAATAATACTTATATATCTAACAATATTAAATTGTATTATTAAATTAGAAACAATAATAAAAGGTAGTAATGATGGCACAATAACATTTGACCATAATAATAAACCTTCAGTAGCAGCTTCAAAGGTGTATTTAGGTGCTATAATAAGACTAATAAGAATCAAAATTACTCCAATATAAAGTAAATATCTTTTTTTAAATTTAATCATAATCAACTCTACTGTTTGTACTTAAGAATAGTATATTATGTAAAAGAGAAAATAATGAAGGATTTTTTCAAAGAGATATAAATTTATGATAAGTACGATTAAAGAAAACAGCCACTTATCCATTTGTTAGGAAAGAGCTGTTTTGATTAAGTATTAAGTAATTATAAACTTTTGTGTCAAATCACTATTCAATTGGGTATTGAATTTTTGGGACACACAAAGATTGTATAAATGAGTTGCATATAAATCCTTTTCCAACATTTTTAAAGCAGGGCTAGTCAAATTCCCAAGGGCTTTATTAGTATTTGATATAATGGGTAAGGTACAATTAGATTTGATGTTTTTAAGTAGCTCTTGGCTCTCTTTTTTAAATCCTAAGTACTTTATATAATAAATTAAATCAGTATTCAATAATACCTGAAAATCATCTTTTTTGATATTTAATAATATATGGATGAGGGCTCTTTGTATCCTGGTATAAGTAAATCTCTTGGTTTTTACTTTTTCAATTAGAGTGGAAATCTTATTACATTCTTTAGAATACTTGAAGATTCTATCTTCAAGGCCTTCTGACACGTCCAGATAACTTTGTAATTGTGTAGGGGTACAACTTAATAATTTGTAAAATAGGTACTCAGAAAAATCATCTATAAAAACAGGAAAACTTTTATTATAAAAACGGCTCATTATGTCAAAAGTATTATTAGGTACATTTTTTTGAAGTGGTTTAATTTCTTCATTATTAGATAAGAAATCTCTGATACCAGTGGCTGAAGCAATGGGTTTCTCAATAGAAATATCATGATAGCCTGTAACTTGCCTTGTAATTGTATGTGGCTTGATTGAACTCTTGGATTTTAGCAAGGCTTTAATATATTCAATGCCAAGGATATTATTAGGAGAATCCAACACTTTTTCTAATTCATCAATATTGGTATACCTATTTTGATTCTTAAAGAAATCCAGTAAGGCTTTGGATCTTGCCTTTGGAAAGCTTAGTCCTTTTCCTAGATAATCTTTTATTAGGCATTTAAGTTCACTAGGCTCATTCACAAGAATTCTTGATATTTCTGTCAACAATTCTATATTACCACATTCGCTACCAAAACAAACTGAATCAACTATACCAAGATTATTTAAAATTTCAATAGAGGCATTTGCAAAATATTCAGCACTAGAGGTAGAGTAGTAAACTGGTAATTGAATAACCAAATCAACACCATTTTCAAGAGCCATTACTGTTCTTGTCCATTGATCTATTAGAGCAGGAGTCCCTCTTTGTAAAAAGTTACCACTCATAATAGCAATAACAAAATCTGCATTTGTAATTTCCTTGGATTTATTTAAATGATAAGCATGTCCATTATGAAATGGATTATATTCTACAATTAAACCGACAACACGCATAAAATAACTCCTTTTTAGGCAAATTAGTAAAGTCAAAAACTAATTACATTGCCAATAAATTTTTCAAGACTTAAAATTTATGTTATGATTATGTATAATAGCAAATTTGTTTCTAAGGATTTAAATATCAACTACTCTATGAAGAGTGTCTTTTGAAAAGAAAAGATGAATGAATATATCCTTAAGAATTATTGACAAATCATTTTATATTATAATATAGTTTTCTTGATTTATAAACAATGTTTATTAAAATAAAGATATGATTGGAATATAATTGCAAAAAATGTCAAATACATATTGTATACAATAAACATATGGTTTATAATAGAAATGATGTAATGATTATGCAAAATAATACCACGACTAAATTAGATAGTAGTTGGTCAATTTAAAGTTGAAAGGAGTTTTTAAAGTGAGTTTTATTGATAAAATTAAAGAAACTGCTAAACAAAACAAACAAACTATCGTACTTCCAGAGTCACTAGAAAGAAGAACTGTTGAAGCAGCTCATACAATTCTAGAAGAAGATATTGCAAATATTATTTTAGTTGGTAATAAAGAAGAAATTGCTGAAGTTGCTAAAGGGTTAAATATCGAAAAAGCAACCATTATTGAGCCTACTAATTTTGATCAAATGGATGATTATGTAGACACATTAGTAGAATTAAGAAAAAGCAAAGGTATGACAAGTGAACAAGCTAAAGACTTACTAGTGAAAGATTCATTATACTTAGGTGTAATGATGGTTAAAAAAGGATTTGCTGATGGGATGGTAGCAGGAGCAGTTAATTCAACAGCTAATGTATTAAGACCTTCTTTACAAATCTTAAAAACAGCACCAGGAACAAAATTAGTATCATCATTTTTTGTAATGGTTGTTCCAGATTGTGAATACGGATCAAATGGTACATTTGTATTCTCTGATTGTGGATTAGTACCTCATCCAAATGCTGAAGAATTAGCGGCTATTGCAGGAAGTTCTGCAAATTCATTTAAAGCATTAGTAGGTGAAGAGCCAGTTGTTGGTATGTTATCATTTTCAACAAAAGGCAGTGCATCACACCCTGATGTAGATAAAGTAGTTGAAGCAACAAGAATCGCAAAAGAAACTTATCCAAACATTAAAATAGATGGAGAATTCCAATTAGACGCAGCTATTGTACCGTCAGTAGGATCTTCTAAAGCACCAGAAAGTGAAATAGCAGGAAAAGCCAATGTATTAATATTCCCAGACTTAGATGCAGGTAATATAGGTTATAAATTAACTCAAAGATTGGCTAAAGCAGAAGCTTATGGTCCTGTAACACAAGGTATTTCAAAGCCAGTAAATGATTTGTCCCGTGGTTGTTCAGCAGAAGATATCGTTGGCGTAGTTGCCATTACAGCTGTACAAGCCCAAAATCAAAAATAAGAACATGGCTAGTGAACTAGTCATACATATATAAAGGAGAGAAAAAATGAAAGTATTAGTAATTAACTGTGGAAGTTCCTCATTAAAATATCAATTAATTGACATGTCAAACACAGAAGTTTTAGCTAAAGGTTTAGCAGAACGTATCGGTATTTATGGTAGTCGTTTAAAACATACGCCAAAAGTTGGCGATACAGTAATCATTGAAGGTGCAATGCCTAGTCATAAAGATGCTGTAAAATATGTTTTAGATGCATTAATGGACAAAGATTATGGTGTGATTCAAAGTACAGATGAAATTAATGCTGTAGGACATCGTATTGTTCATGGTGGAGAAGAATTTAGTACATCAACATTATTAACAGATGATGTTATTGCAGCGGTTGATGCTTGTAGTGATTTAGCACCACTTCATAACCCAGCTAACTTAATTGGTATTGATGCGTGTAAACAATTAATGCCTAACACACCTATGGTTGGTGTGTTTGATACTGCTTTCCACCAAACAATGCCAGGTAAAGCATTCATCTATGGTTTACCATATGAGTTATATGAAAAACACAAGATTAGAAGATATGGTTTCCATGGAACATCTCATAGCTTTGTTTCAAAAAGAGCAGCAGAGATGTTAGGGAAAGACATTAAAGATACAAAAATCATTGTATGTCACTTAGGAAATGGTGCAAGTATTTGTGCTGTTAAAGGTGGAGAATCTGTAGATACAAGTATGGGATTAACACCATTAGAAGGATTAATCATGGGTACGCGTAGTGGTGACATTGATCCAGCTATCTTTGAATTCTTACACAAAAAAGAAAAATTAACAATAGAAGAAATTATGGACATCCTAAACAAAAAATCAGGAGCTCTAGGAATTTCAGAAGTATCTAGTGACTTTAGAGATATTGAAGATGAAATGGAAAAAGGCAATGAAAAAGCAATCTTAACCATGGATGTTTACAATTACCGTGTTGCAAAATACATTGGTGCATATGCAGCAGCTATGAATGGTGTAGACGCTGTCGTATTCACTGCTGGACTTGGTGAAAACAACAAAGATATGAGAAAAGATGTTTGTGATTATTTAGGATATCTTGGTGTAAAAGTAGATGAAGAGAAAAACAATTGCCGTGGAACAGAAAGAGATTTCTCAGCAGAAGGCGCAACTGTTAAAACTTTTGTAATACCAACAAATGAGGAATTAATGATTGCTCAAGAAACTGTAACAATAGTAAATAAATAATAAATATACACTTTTTAATATATATGATAATAATATGAGTAAATTAGAAAGTTAGTCTATTGGTCTAACTTTCTTTTACACTTTAAGATTTTTATAATAGAGTACCTTAGCCTATGACTCTTACTAAGAGCCACAAGCTTCGTTGAAAATATAATTTCCAAATCCTTGCAAGCAAGTTTGCAAATTACATTTTCATATGGAATGGATTTTAGGCTGTAAGATAGGCTCTCTTGAAAAATGTTATTGACAAAATATAAAGTCATATGTATAATACAATAAGTGTAAACTTAAGGTGATGACTTGTGCTTATTAATGTAACTAAATTGCTTTTATCTGAAGGTTTTGTAAAAGAAGTTAATGAAAGTATTCCTATTGACAAGATTAAATGTCAAGGGATAACCTATTCTCTTAAGGATGAAGTTAAGACGGAAGTAAAACTCACTAATATTGGTAAAAAGGAAGTTGAAATAGCGGGTAAGTTAAATGCTGCTTTAATCATTCCTTGTAGCCGTTGTACGGAAGAAGTTATATATCATTTAGAAACAAACTTTCATCGTGTAGCTAGTTTTGGTGAAAAAAGAGTTGCTGTAGATGATGATGATGATGATGAAGCTAATAAGTATGTAGAAGGTCACAATATTGATTTATATCAATTGGTTTATGAAGAGTTAATAATTAACTTTCCAATGAAAGTTTTATGTAAAAACGACTGCGAGGGCATATGTAATAGTTGTGGTTGCAATATAAATATTAACAAGTGTGATTGTGATAATTTAGATATAGACCCAAGAATGGCAGTGTTTAAAGATATCTTAAAAGATTATTGAGGAGGTGTAGTTATGTCAATATGTCCAAAAAGAAAAATATCAAAGGCGAGAAGAAATGCACGTAGAGCAAACTGGAAAATGAGTGCACCTAATTTAGTTAAATGTAGCAAATGTTCAGAACTAATGATGCCACATAGAGTTTGTAAAAGCTGTGGAACATACAACAAAAAAGTAGTAGTAGAAGTAGCTCAATAATTGAGTTAAAAAAGGACAGCCTAGGCTGTCCTTTTTGTTGTAAAATTATGAGTGATTTTAGATGTCTAATCTCTAGAAAGCATTTTATTAATTTCTTTGTTTTCTACAATTTCATCAATAGAAGTAATGTCAAATTCTTTAAGAATCTTCATGACATTTAAATTATCGAATGGGGTTAAGATCAAAGAGTCCTCTCCAAATTCATTTACCATATCTCTAGCCTTTTCCATTTGAATATTTGTTCGAGGACCACCGACACATCCACCGGTACATCCCATGCCTTCAATAAAGTTACCCCCAATGTCTCTGTTATTGGTTAAATCATCAAGAACAGCTTTGCAACTTTTAACACCATCTGCCTTTTTAGATTTTAATTTAACAAGTCTTTCTGGTTCTAATCTATTTACAACAGATTTAACAGAAAAACTTACGCCACCTGTTCTAGCATAGATTCTTCCACCAAAAGAGGCTTGATCTTTATCGTCGCCAGGTAATTCTTTTAAATTAATATTTAAAGCTTTAAAGACTTCATCTAATTCTCTAAAATTAATAACATAATCAATAGCCCCTTTTAACTCAGGCTCTTGGATTTCTGATTTTTTCGCAATACAAGGTGCTATAAAAACCACTTTAGCATTGGGATACAATTTTTTTAAAAATCTTCCGGATGCAATCATTGGAGAAACAGAGGGAGACATATGATCATAAATATTTGGATAATTTTTTCTAGTTAAGTTAAACCATACAGGACAACAACAACTGGTTAAAAAGAAATCCTTTTCACTATTAACCAAGTGGGTAAACTCATAAGCCTCTTTAATGGTTAAAATATCAGCAAACAATGCCACTTCAATCAAATCTTTAAAGCCTAGAATCTTTAATGCTGTTCTTATTTGACCTAACGAAATATGATCACCAAATTGTCCAATAACAGCTGGAGCAACAGTTGCGTATACTGGTGTAGAATCATCTTTAAGTAAGTCAATAAGGGGCAAAAACTCTATTTTATCCGCCAGTGCACCAAAATCACAACTAGAAACACAATTACCACAGCTTAAACATTTGTCATTTACTATGACAGGTCCTTTGTTTTTATTATATAGATGGGCATCGTATTTGCATTTAGAATCATCATTTTCTTCACATTTACTATGGTCGCAATATTCACAAGGTCCTTCAATTTTAGCAACAATTGGTTTTGTAATTTCTTTTGAATTTCTAACTAAGTTTAATTCATCAGTAAAATTAATATCCCCTTTTGGATCTAATCCCATAGCAAGTCTAATGTGATCTTTTATAAATGAGGTATCCTTGTCTGTAAAATGAAATTTTTTCTTAATATCTTCTGTTAGCTCATTTAAGTCTTCAGCAGAATTTAATTTACCATTCCAGTATCGTAAAACAAGCTCGCCAAAAATGACCATTCTTTTTTCTTGAAAATTTTTATAATAATCTATTGTTATCACCTCTTACTTTCTTCTATACTAGGAAAACATTACTTTTCCTTCATATAAATATATCTTTTCCATAAATAAAGAAATTTAGAAGTTAATGAAAGAATTAATTTTAGAACTAATGAGGCTTATGCCTCTTACTTGAAAAGAGATATAAGCTTCGTTGAAAGGAAGATTTCCAAATCCTTGCAAGCAAGTTTGTAAATTATGCTTTCAAAAATGGTAAGTAATTCATCTTTTTATAACATAAATGTTGATTTATAAAATGATATCTAGTATATTAAATATTAGAAAACCAGATAGGGGGACAGGTATTAATGAAGGACTTAATTAATATAGCATTAGATGCTATGGGTGGTGATAATGCACCAGAAGCTATGGTACAAGGTGCTGTTGATGCATTGAACTATAGCGATGATATTAAACTGTTTCTAGTAGGTAAAGAACAAGAGATTGCCAAAGAATTAGAAAAATATACATATGACAAAAATAGACTTGAAATCGTTAATGCTGATGAAGTTATTGAAACGGATGAAGCGCCTGTTGTTGCAATAAGAAAGAAAAAAGAATCATCAATGGTTAAAGGATTACAACTGGTTAAGGATAAAAAAGTTGAAGCTTTTGTTTCTTCAGGAAATACAGGTGCCTTACTTGCTGGAGGGACTTTTATAGTGGGACGAATAAAAGGAATTGATAGACCAGCCCTTGCACCTTTAATACCAACAAAGAAAGGTGTATCATTATTAATAGACTGTGGTGCCAATGTTGATGCAAAACCTGCTTATTTGGTTCAATTTGCAAAAATGGGTTCTATCTATATGGAAAACATAATAGGTATAGAAAAACCAGTAGTTGGGCTAATTAATATTGGAGAAGAGGATTCTAAGGGAAATGAATTAACAAAAGAAACCTTTCCATTATTAAAAGAGGCACCAGTTAACTTTATGGGAAATATAGAAGCTAGAGAAATTCCTTCAGGAAAAGCAGATGTTCTTGTTTGTGATGCTTTTGTAGGAAATATACTTCTTAAATATACAGAAGGTCTAGGATTAACCTTTTTTGGTTTTGTGAAAGAAGCTATAATGAGTAATCTTCAAAGCAAGTTAGGTGGTATGCTTTTAAAAAAATCACTTAAAAAAATGGCCAAAAGATTTGATTATACAGAGTATGGTGGGGCACCATTATTGGGATTAGACGGGTTAGTTGTAAAAGCACATGGAAGTGCAAATGCAAAAGTTGTTAAAAATACAATTATCCAGTGTATTAAATTCTCCAATATGAAAATCAACGAAAAAATAAAAGAGAATATATAAAAAAAATAAAACAAATAAAATAATAAAGGGGTATGAAAATATGGAATTTGAAAAGTTACAAGTTATCATTAGTGAAGTACTAAACATTGACAAAGAGGAAGTGGCTCTTGATACCAAATTTGTTGATGATTTAGGTGCAGATTCTTTAGATGTATTTCAAATCATTATGGGTATTGAAGAAGAATTTGATATTGAGATCGCCAATGAAAATGCTGAAAATATTGTAACGGTAGCAGATGCTGTAGAGCAAATAAAAAATGCATTAAATGCTTAAAATAAGGGAGAAAATATTTCTCCCTTATCCTATGAAATAGGTTAAAATATAAAACAAAAAACGAAAGAAAAGGAGCATATATGGGACATAATAAATTAGATAAATTTGAAGAAAAAATAGGTTATACATTTATAAATAAATTCCTACTAAAGCAAGCATTGACGCATAGCTCTTATTCTAATGAAAAAAGAATGAGTAAGCTGGATAACAACGAAAGACTTGAGTTTTTAGGAGATGCAGTATTGGAATTAACCACAAGCCATTTTCTTTTTAAGAAATATAGCAAGTTAACGGAAGGCGAATTAACAAAATTAAGAGCCAGCATTGTTTGTGAACCAACTCTCTCTCAGTGCTCAAAAGATTTAGAATTAGGCAATTACCTTCTTCTTGGTAAGGGAGAAGAATTATCTGGTGGAAGAAATAGAAGTTCAGTACTTTCAGATGCCTTAGAGTCTATTATAGGTGCTATATATTTAGATGGTGGACTTATTAAAGCAGAAGAATTTGTTCGTAATTTTATACTTACGGATATAGACAATAAGAAATTGTTTTATGATAGTAAAACTGTATTACAAGAAATCATACAGCAATCAAGTCAAATTCCTGTAAAATATTATTTGATTGATGAAAATGGACCAGATCATAATAAGATTTTTGTTGTGGAAGTAAGATTTGAAAACAAAGTATTAGGGACAGGAAGAGGCAGAAGCAAAAAATTAGCAGAACAAGAAGCTGCCTATAATGCAATTAAAGAGTTGAAAAATAACCAGTAGAGATTTAGGGGATTTCATAATTATATTTAAGATGAAAGTAAAATTTAAAGCTAGGGGCTTAAAAGTTTTCTTTCAATGAAACTTGTGCCACAAACGGCCAAAACATATCTAATACTAGTCTTTCCAGATAAAATAGGAAAGTAATTATGAAATCTTCTCAATAATAAGTTACTGTAAAAAGTAGGTGCCAATATATGTATTTAAAGAACATTGAATTACAAGGATTTAAATCTTTTGCTAATAAAATTCAACTTAATTTTAATCCAGGCATAACAGGCATTGTTGGGCCTAATGGTAGTGGAAAAAGTAATGTTGCTGACGCAGTACGTTGGGTGTTAGGTGAACAGAGTGCAAAACAACTTAGAGGAGCAAAAATGGAAGATGTTATTTTTGCTGGAACTGAAAACAGAAAAAAATTAGGTTTTTGTCAAGTTTCTTTAACCATTGATAATACAGAAAAAAAACTACCAATTGACTATACAGAAGTTACGGTAGCAAGAAGGGTTTACCGTTCTGGAGAAAGTGAATACTCTATCAATGGTGGAAATTGTAGGTTAAAAGACGTTCATGAACTTTTCTTTGATACAGGTATAGGAAAAGAAGGCTATTCAATCATTGGACAAGGTCAAATAGATAAAATTTTAAGTAGTAAGCCAGAAGACAGACGTGATCTTTTTGATGAAGCTGCAGGAATCGTAAAATATAAAAAAAGAAAAGAATTAGCAGAAAAAAAACTACAAGAAGAAAAACAAAATCTTTTTCGGGTAAACGATATTTTATCAGAAATAGAAAATCAATTAGAACCGTTAGAAAACCAATCTAATGTTGCAAAAGAGTTTCTTTTATTAAAAGAGCAAATAAAAGTATTTGATATTAATATATTTATCTCTGAACTAGAAAGTTTAAAAAGACAACAAGTGGAAGTTAAGGAGTTAGAAGATAATGTAAAGAAGGAAATTGCAACCACTACTAATGAATTGGCTGGGACAAAAGAAAAACATGACACTTTAGAGCTAGACCTAGAAAATCTTAATATACGAATTGACAATGAAAAAGAAGCAATTACTAAAAATTACTTGCAAAAAGAAAAACTGGATAATCAAATTAATATTATTAAAGAACAAATAACATCAATAAAAAATACAAACTTACATATAAACGAAAGAATTGAAGCCATTGAAGAAAAAATTAAAAGTCAATCATTAGAAAAAGAAACATTAGAGGATAAACATAAGTTAATAGAAGAAAATGTAAAAAAAGAAAAAAGTGAATTAATCACACTAGAAGAAGAACTAAAAAGTATATCTGAAATTATTAATACTCATAATACAACTATTGAAAGTCTTAAATCTGATATTATTGAATTTTTGAATGAGATTTCCAGCACAAATAATAAAATACAGCGTTATACAACAATGGATGAGAATATATCTATTAGAAAGTCAGAGTTGAATCAAAAACATATAAAAATAAAAAGTGAAGAAGCAGAAATTAATGAAGAAAAGAATAATTTTTTAGAAGATCATAAAATTCTTGTTGAAAAAATAAATGAAATATCTGCTAAGAAAGAACAGTTAGAAAAAAGTTTAAGAATTAGTCAAAGTAAAAAAGAAGAATATGCAAATAAATGTACTCAAAAACAACAAAAACATAATCAACTCCATTCAAGATATGAAGCATTAAAGAATATTTCTGATCAATATGAAGGGTACAATTACAGCATTCGTAAAATTATGGAGCAAAAGGACAGAAATGAAGGTATAGTTGGTGTTGTTGCAGATATAATAAAGGTAGGAAAAGAATATGAAATCGCTATTGAGATTGCCTTAGGAGGAAGTATTCAGCACATAATTACTAAAGATGATAAAACAGCTAAAAATTTAGTTGAATTTCTTAAACAAAACAAATATGGTCGAGCTACTTTTTTACCTTTAACAACTGTTTCCAATAAGGGTAGTATTTATGATCAAAGGGTTTTTGAAGAGCAAGGTGTTATTAATCTAGCAAGCGGATTGATTAATTATGATAGCAAATACAAAGACTTAGTAGAATTTTTACTAGGAAGGGTTATAGTTGTTGATCATATTGATAACGGTATACGAATTGCTAAGAAATATAACCAAAGTCTTAGGATTGTAACATTAAGTGGAGAAGTCTTAAATCCAGGGGGCTCTATAACAGGAGGTAGTTATAAAAACAATAACAATTTTCTAGGAAGACAACGTGAACTAGAAACCTTAGATAAAAATATAAAAGAACTAGAACAACAAATAATAGCAGATGAAATACAAAGGGAAGAATACGCTCAGAAAGAAATAGCGTTAAAAGACGAATATGAATTTATAAAAACATCCATACAAGAGTATATTATTAAGCAAAACACTTCTCAAATGAGAATAAAACAAATAGAAGAAAAAACACTAGAAATACAAGAAGATAAGTCGGATATATTAAAAGAGATAAAAGAATTAGAAAATCAACATCTAGATATTGAAAAGAATATTACTATCCTTAATGAAGAGTTAATGCAGGTAAAAGAAAAACATAAGACTTCAGAAGAAAAAATCAACGAGATTAATCAAGGCATTGGTGAGACAAAAACATTATATGAGGCCAAAGTAGAAGAGATTACTAAATATAAAATTAAAATTTCTTCTTTAGAGCAAGAATTATCCTATACAGCTGAAAATCTTAAGAAACTAAACAAAGAGAATGCTTTGTTAGATCAAGAATATAAAACTTTACAAGAGTCATTAGGCAACAATTATAAAGACATCAGTGAAAAGGAAAAAGAAATTTTTGTATTACAAGAACAAATCAATATAGATCTGAATAAAGGTGTTCTAAAAGAAGAACAATTACAAGAATTTATTAAAGAAAAAGAAAGATTAACAAATCGTTTAAAAGAGTATTTTAAAGAAAGAGAATCAATTTCTGAAAGAATTAACCTATTGGATAAAGAATTATTTAGAATAAATAATAAAGAAGAAAAACTAGAAGAACAGTCCGATCAGCTAATAAATTATATGTGGAGCGAATATGAGATTACCTATAATGAAGCATTAGGTTATAAAAAAGATTTGGATATTACATTGCCTTCTATGAAAAAAGAGGTTCAAGGTTTAAAACAAAAAGTACGTTCTTTAGGAGATGTCAATGTAAATGCCATTGAAGATTATAAGAATTTAGTTGAAAGGCATACATTTCTTCAAACTCAAAGAGATGATCTATTAGAAGCTGAACAAAAATTGATGGAAATTGTTATAGAACTTGATGAAGCAATGAGAGCTCAATTCCATGAGAAATTTAAAGAAATCAATGAACAATTTAATAAAGTATTTGTGGAGTTGTTTGGTGGTGGAAAAGGCTTCTTAGAGCTTACTAGTGAAGAGGATATTTTAGAAGCAGGTATAAAAATCATTGCACAACCACCAGGAAAAAAATTGCAAAACATGATGTTGCTATCAGGTGGAGAAAGAGCTTTTACTGCTATTGCCCTTTTATTTGCTATACAAAGTCTAAAACCATCACCTTTTTGCGTATTAGATGAAATAGAAGCTGCTTTAGATGATGCCAATGTTAATAGATTTGCAGAGTATTTACATAAACTATCTAAAGACACTCAGTTTATTGTCATTACTCATAGAAAAGGTACAATGGAATCTGCGGATTCTCTTTATGGGATTACAATGCAAGAAAAAGGTATATCCACTCTTGTTTCAGTAAATCTAATAGAAAATGAAATCATTTAAAATACACATAAGAATAAGGAAAGGTGACAACTATGGAAGAAAAAAAGAAAAAAGGTTTTTTTGGCAAGTTGGTTTCAGGACTTACTAAAACTAGAAATAATATTGTTGAAAGCATTGATAATTTAGTAAGTTCTTTTACTAAAATAGATGACGAATTTTATGAGGAACTAGAAGAAACATTAATAATGGCTGATTTAGGTGTTAATACAACGCTAAAAATCATTGAAAATCTTAAAGAAAAAGTAAAAGAACAAAAAGTGAAAGATGCTAAAGATGTAAAAAAATTGTTAATGAACGAAATAAAAGAATTGCTTTCAGTAGAAGAAAGTGAATATGAATTTGAAAATAAAAAATCAGTATTGTTAATTATAGGTGTGAATGGTGTTGGAAAAACCACAACTATAGGAAAATTAGCGGCTCAATTTAAAGCAGAAAAGAAAAAAGTGATTTTAGCTGCAGCAGATACATTTAGAGCTGCGGCCATAGATCAATTAACAGAATGGGCCAATAGAGCCAATGTTGAAATAATCTCTCAACAAGAGAACTCAGATCCAGGTGCTGTTGTCTTTGATGCAGTAGCTGCTGCAAAAGCAAGAAAAGCAGATATCCTTATTTGTGATACAGCTGGACGACTTCACAATAAAAAGAATCTAATGGAAGAACTAAGAAAAATCAATAAAATTATTGAAAGAGAATATGCTGATGCTCATAAAGAAACGCTTTTGGTTTTAGACAGCACAACAGGACAAAATGCATTACAACAAGCAAAACAATTTAAAGAGATTGCCGACATAACAGGTATTGTTTTAACCAAATTAGATGGAACTGCAAAAGGTGGTATTGCTATAGCAATACAATCGGAGCTAAAAGTGCCAGTTAAATACATTGGTGTTGGAGAAGGCATAGATGATTTGCAAAAATTTGATCCAAAAGCTTTTGTTGACGCCCTCTTTGGGGAAGAAAAAGAAGAATAGGAACCAAGTGTCATTTATCAATAGATAAGTGGCACTTATATTAAAAATAGGGGGAGAATGAAGTGAAAGTAAAGATGATTTATTCATTAAGTTTTAGTGGACTAGAAAGGAAACTAAATGACTTTTTGGAACAAAACCAAAACAAAATTGAAGTGATAGATATTAAGTGGAAAACATTTATAGACCACTATGTTATGATTGTTTATAAAACAAAAGAGACCATTTAATAAAGATATAAGGGTTGGAATGAATTTTATAAAAACACTTGACAACAAGGATTAAATACTATAAAATACGACTGTAAAGTAAATTAGCTTTACAGGTGGTGTGAAAATGGAAAAGATCGTTGAACAAACACTATTATACGATTTTTATGGCGAGCTACTAACAGAAAAGCAAAAAAAGATATACGAATGTTACTTTTTAAATGATTTATCTCTAGGAGAGATATCAGAACAGGAAGGTATTAGTCGCCAAGGTGTTTATGATACAATTAAAAGAACTACCAAGTTACTAGAGAACTATGAAAACAAATTGAATCTAGTAAAGAAATTTGATAATAACAAAAAACGTGTAAGTGACATATATGAGTATACCAATAAAATACTTAATAGACTTGACGATAAGGATAAAATTATAGAAGAAACAAAAAAGATACAAGAAATAGCTGATAGTATTATAAATGATTTATAGATTTCTCTTAGGAGGTTTTATATATGGCTTTTGAAAGTTTGTCAGATAAACTCCAAAACATATTTAAAGGGTTAAAGAAAAAAGGAAAGCTCACAGAAAAAGATGTAAAAGATGCCTTAAGAGAAGTAAAAATGGCTCTTTTAGAAGCAGATGTTAACTTTAAAGTAGTTAAAACTTTTGTTAAAAGTGTACAAGAGAGAGCTACGGGACATGAAGTGTTAGAGAGCTTAACCCCAGGGCAACAAGTGATAAAGATTGTTAATGAAGAATTGATTAAGTTAATGGGAGATTCTAATAATGAACTTACCTATAACAAAGATGGCATAACAGTTTTTATGATGGTTGGGTTACAAGGGGCAGGTAAAACAACAACTTCTGCAAAAATTAGCGGTAATATCAAGAAAAAAGGCAAAAAACCTTTGCTAGTAGCTTGTGATATATATAGACCAGCAGCTATCAAACAATTACAAGTTGTAGGTGCCCAATTAGATGTTCCAGTATTTACAATGGGTGACAATCATAACCCAGTAAATATTGCAAAAGCAGGCATTGAATACGCAAAAAATAATGGCAATGATGTTGTAATTATTGATACAGCAGGTAGACTTCATATTGATGAAAATATGATGGGTGAATTAATTGAGATAAAAGAAAGTTTAAAACCACAAGAAACTCTATTGGTTGTTGATGCTATGACAGGTCAAGATGCAGTAACAGTTGCAGAGACTTTTAATGAAAAAATTGGCGTAGATGGTGTTATATTAACAAAATTAGATGGTGACACAAGAGGTGGGGCTGCTATCTCTGTAAGAAGTGTAACAGATAAGCCAATCAAATTTGTTGGTATGGGTGAAAAATTAACAGATTTAGAACCTTTCCATCCTGAAAGAATGGCATCACGTATATTAGGTATGGGTGACGTTCTTACACTAATAGAAAAAGCACAAGAATCTATTGATGAAAAACAAGCATTAGAAATGGAGCGTAAGCTTAGAAATGCAGAATTTACATTTGATGATTTTCTTGAGCAAATGCAACAAGTTAAAAAAATGGGTAATCTAAGCTCAATAATTGGTATGATTCCAGGAATGGGTCAGCAGTTAAAAGATGTTGAAATAGATGACAATGAAATTTACAAAGTAGAAGCGATCATTCTTTCTATGACCAAAGAAGAAAGAGCCAATCCTAATATTCTTAATCCTTCAAGGAAGAAAAGAATCGCATTGGGTTGTGGACGCTCAATACATGATGTCAACAAACTTGTAAAACAGTATGATCAATCTAAAAAGATGATGAAACAGTTTTCAGGTATGATGAAAGGTAAAGGTAAAAAAGGAATGTTCAAATTTCCTTTTCTATAAATAGTATTGCTTAGGCATACAAAAGATATATAGACTTACAAGGAGGTGAAACAAATGGCAGTTAAAATCAGATTAAAAAGAATGGGACAAAAGAAAGCTCCTTTCTATAGAATCGTAGTTGCAGACTCAAGATCACCAAGAGATGGTAAATTCATCGAAGAAATCGGATACTATGATCCAACTAAGGAACCAAAAGTATTAAAAGTAAACGATGAGCTTGCTAAAAAATGGTTAAACAACGGTGCTCAACCTTCAGATACTGTTAAAAAACTATTAAAAACAGCAGGTGTTGTTGAGTAATAGTGGAGGTGTTGATTTTGAAAGAACTTGTTGAAGTAATTGCAAAAGCATTAGTAGACAAACCAGATGAAGTTACCGTTAAAGAAATCGAAGGAGAGCGTTCAATCGTTATAGAATTGAAAGTTGATCCAGAAGATATGGGTAAAATCATTGGTAAACAAGGACGTATTGCAAAAGCAATTCGTACTGTAGTAAAATCAGCAGCAACGAAGGACAATAAAAAAGTCGTAGTAGAAATACTACAGTAAAAGGTTAGGTTATCCTAACCTTTTAAGACTTTTTAGAAATATAACATGGATAAAATCTAGAAGATACAAAAGGTGAGATGTACTATGATAGAATATTTTCAAATTGGTATTATTGCTAATACACACGGGATTAAAGGTGAAATTAAAGTTTTACCTACAACAGATGATCCTAAACGCTTTGAGCTTTTAGATAAGGTTTTTGTAGATACAGGAAAAATAACAAAAGAATTTGAAATAGAAACGGTTAGATACTCTAAACAGTTTGTGCTTCTTAAATTTAAGGGTGTTAATTCTATTAATGATATTGAATACTTAAAAAGTTCAACAATAAAAATTCCAAGAGATATGGCATTGCCATTAGAAGAAGATGAATACTATATTAGTGATCTCATTGGACTTGAAGTCATCACAGATGAAGGCAATAGTATTGGAAAAATAAAAGATGTTTTAATAACAGGAAGTAATGAAGTTTATATTGTTGAAAATGAAGACAGAAAACAAATCTTATTACCTGCAATTAAAGAATGCATTTTAAATGTAGATATTGCCAACAATACGATGAAGGTACACATAATGAAGGGTTTGATTGATTAGTGAATTATCATATTTTTACATTGTTCCCTGAAATGATTGAACAAGGACTTAATACAAGCATTATTGGAAGAGCAATAGAAAAGGGGATAATTGATTTAAACCTTATAAATATAAGAGAGTTTTCAACGAATAAACATAAAAAAGTGGACGACTATCCATACGGCGGCGGTGCTGGAATGGTTATGCAACCAGAGCCTATTTATAACGCCTATAAAAGCGTAATGGATACAAAAGTAGAAAAGAAAACAAGACTCATTTATTTAACCCCTCAAGGAAAAGTATTTAATCAAAAAATGGCTGAAGAATTTTCAAAAGAAGAGTCTTTAATGTTCTTGTGTGGCCACTATGAAGGGGTAGATGAAAGAGTTTTAGAAACTATTGTAACAGACTATGTTTCTATTGGTGATTATGTTTTAACTGGTGGAGAATTAGCTGTTATGGTACTTATAGATGCTATATCAAGATTAATACCTGGTGTTCTTAGCAATAATGATTCAGCGGATTATGAGTCTTTTCAAGATGGATTATTAGAATATCCACAGTATACAAGACCTTATGACTTTATGGGGAAAACAGTACCTGATGTTTTAATATCCGGTCACCATGCCAATATTACTAAGTGGAGAAAAGAACAATCATTATCTAGAACATTAGAAAGAAGACCAGATTTAATAAATAAAGCACATTTAACAGAAGAAGAAAAAAAATACTTAAAAAATATTGCAAATATAGATGATTTGTGATATAGTTGTTAATTGTGAAGTACGGATGGTCCTCTGTTATAAACGCAACTCTATATTAAGATTTGCGTAAGACACTTACATCTTGAAGCAAATATACGTTGTAAGTGATTATATATTATGAACATCTATGAAGGGAAGGAGGTACACAAATGATTAATGAAATTATTCGTAATATTGAAGCTGAACAATTGAAAAAAGAAGTTCCTTCTTTTAATATCGGTGATACTGTTCGTGTTTACGCTAAAGTAAAAGAAGGTACACGCGAAAGAATTCAGATGTTTGAAGGTGTTGTTTTAAAAAGACAAAATGGTAGTGCTCGTGAAACTTTTACAGTAAGAAGAATTTCTTACGGTGTAGGAGTTGAAAAAACTTGGCCACTTCATTCACCAAAAATCGATCGTATCGAAGTAATTAGACGTGGTAAAGTAAGAAGAGCTAAGCTTAATTACTTACGTAGCAGAATTGGTAAATCAGCTAAAGTTAAAGAATTAGTTAGATAATTAAAGGATATATTAGAGGGACTGAGTACTTAAAGTATCGGTCCCTTTTCCTAAATCTAATAAGTAGTATTTAATATGAAAGTGTAATCTGCAAACTTGCTTGCAAGGATTTGGAGATTACACTTTCATTGAAACCTTGTGCCTGTAGCGTAGTGAAAGGCATGTTGCAAGGTTAATATGAAAATATAATCTGCAAACTTGCTTGAAAGGATTTGGAGATTACACTTTCAACGAAGCTTGCGACTCTTACGAAGTAAGAGTCATAGGCTGAGTTAAGATGAAAATCTAATTTTACATTCATATTAAATACTAGTTACGAGATGAATAAATACTAGACATTATTAAAATACATGATAGAATAATAAAGAAAGACAAACTATTATAAAGGCAGGAGTAGATGCTTGTATGCTAAAGGGAATTGGCAGTTGGATTCTTGATATAATTATAATACTAATTGTAGTATATTTGATAACAACATTTGTTGGTCAACGTACAAGTGTTATCGGCGATTCTATGAAGCCAACACTTCAAAATGGTAATCAAGTCATTATTGATAAATTGAGTTACCGGTTTACTGAACCAAAAAGATTTGATGTTATAGTTTTCCCATATAAAATGAACCCAAATCAGTTGTATATTAAACGGGTCATTGGATTACCTGGTGAGACCATTCAATTGGTTAATGGTGAAATATATATTGATGGTGCTGTTTTAGAAGAGGATTATGGTTTAGAAGTTTTTTTGAATGCTGGAATAGGGACAGATCCAGTTGTTATAGCAGATGGTGAATACTTTGTTTTAGGTGATAATCGTAATAATAGCTCTGACAGTAGGTTCGTAGATGTAGGAAATGTGCCAAAAGGTGATATAGTTGGTAGAGCTTGGATTAAGATTTGGCCTTTAAAAGATTTTGGTCTATTAAAACATGATTAAATTTGGTTATTATATCTTGTTTTTTGTGGTACAATAGATATAGTATTGTTTAATATGAGAATATAAAACATACGATAAAATTATCGTATGTTTTTTTATTGGATGGTAATATTGTTGTAATATTGTGGTAGGCGTTTCTCCAAGAAATATATTATAACTTTGGCTGCCTTTTCTTTCAGCCGGTCGACGCCAAAGTTATAATATATCCCTTGGAGAAACTTGGTATCGGTATCATCTGTTTAAGCAAGTAACTAAGAAAAGATAGAGATAGATAAGAGGCTTGAAGCTTTTTAATATATATTAAAATTTTGATAAGAGGTGTTTTTTATGAATATACAGTGGTTTCCAGGTCATATGACCAAAGCTATAAGGATGATGCAAGAAAATATTAAACTAGTTGATGTTGTTATTGAATTGGTGGATTCAAGGGTGCCTTATAGCAGTAAGAATCCTAATATAGATGATTTGGCTAAGAATAAGAAGCGTGTTATTGTGTTGAATAAAATTGATTTGGCTGATCCAGTAATAAGTGATAAATGGGAGAATTGGTTTAAAGATAAAGGGTTTTATATTGTAAGGATTAATTCCATTGATGGTAAAGGTCTTCCAAGTCTATTGAATATTGTTAGAGAAGCTTGTAGAGAGAAAACTGAGCGTGATCGTAAAAGAGGTATTATTAATAGACCACTCCGTGCTATGGTTGTGGGAATCCCTAATGTTGGTAAGTCTACTTTTATTAATAAATTGGTTGGAAAAGCTAGTGCTAAGACGGGTAATAAGCCAGGTGTTACAAAAGGGAAGCAATGGATTAAGCTTAAAAATGATATTGAATTGTTAGATACACCTGGTATTTTATGGCCAAAGTTTGAAGATCAAAGAGTTGGAATGAATCTTGCTATGATTGGGTCAATAAAAGATGAGGTATTAGATAGAGCTGAAGTTGCTATGAGTATTTTAGGGTATTTAAAAGTTCATTATAATGAATTTTTAGTAAAGCGCTATGGCATTGAAATCAATAGTGAAATGGATAATCCTACTATTCTGAGCAAGATTGCAGAAAAAAGAAATTTAATTAAAACAGGTAATGAGCTTGATTTGGATCGGGCGGCTAATATCATTTTAGAAGAGTATAGAAATGGTAAGCTTGGCAGAATTACAATTGAAAAACCTGAAGATATTGAGGCAAATGAAGAAAAATAGGGGGAAGTTATAATGTCTAGTTATTCAATTTCCGATATAAAGAGTATATTGGAAAGGACTACATTTGAAGATATAAATCATGTTATTAATGATTTTAGGATAGATGAAAGAGTTGGGGTGAAAAAATTAATTGCCCAGTATGAAAAAAAACTTCAAAGCTATTATGATGAAATAAATAGAATTGAAGATATGAAAGTTTATGAAAGAAAGTATTATGAGCAATATAACTATATTTGTGGTATTGATGAAGTAGGTCGAGGACCTTTAGCAGGGCCTGTGGTATCAGGTGCAGTTGTTTTAAAAAAAGATGTCAATATACTTTATTTAAATGACTCAAAAAAGCTTTCAGAGAAGAAAAGAGAAGAATTGTATGATGAAATAATTGATAAAGCAGAGTGTTATTCTGTTGGGGTTGCTAGTGTTTCAACCATTGATGAGATTAATATTTTGCAAAGTACATATGAGTCTATGAGAAATGCTATTAGTGGGTTGGATGTTACGCCAGAAGTTTTATTGGTAGATGCAGTGACTATTCCTGGAGTTGAGATGCCTCAAGAAGGCATTGTTAAAGGGGATGCTAAGAGTGTTTCTATTGCGGCAGCGAGTATTATTGCTAAGGTAACTCGTGATAGGATGATGGAAGAGTATGATAAGATTTATCCTGAGTATGGGTTTAAGAGGAATAAGGGGTATGGAACAGAGGAGCATGTTAAGGCTTTGAAAGAGTTTGGGCCTTGTCCTATTCATCGGATTAGTTTTATTAGGAATTTGGTAGATTAAATAGTTTTTTTGTTCTTGGGGTGGGCCGTATGAGATCATCTATGGGATACAGTTTCTGTTAAATATTTCAAGAAATTCTAAGTGCCTTCCAAACCATATTCCTAAGCCTTAAGAACTCCCTTCGGTCAAACACTTAAGGCTTATTACGGAATATGTTTTTCCAGTTACTAAGTATTTCTTTTGAAATATTTAAAGGAAACTGATTCCCATAGAGGGATATCATACTCGGTACTTTTGAGTCCAACGATTCCTAATTTGCTCAGACGGGCTTATTTAATTGCTTTCACTTTGTTCAAGGATTAAATATCGCCCTGTCTAGGATATAGTAAGAATTAGGCTCGGCTACACAATATAGTAAGTATTATCCTTTTTTTGCGAGGTGATTTCTTTTATGCGTATTGGTATTGGTGTTGGTAAGCATGAACCGCCTGTTGAACATGGCAAGGTTCAGTTGAAAGTTGGAGATGTTCGTGGTTTTAATGTTGGAGATGTTTTTGAGGGTGAGATTAAAGATATTCGGCATAATTTAATGGTTATTAGGTTATTGGCGTCTAATCAGTTGGTTATGGCCAAGTTTAGTGAGCAAATTGAGGTTAATATTGGGGATTCTTTTTTGTTTCAAGTTAAGGATAAGATGGGGGATCAGTTGGTGATAAGGCCTTATGTTGAAGAGGATTTGTCTCCTAAGGATCAGAAGGTTATGCGTGCCATTGAGGAAGCTGAATTGCCTGTTAATGATAAGAATATTAATCTTGTTAAGTCCCTCATCGATGCAGGGCAACCTATTAATAAGAGTAGTTTACATAAATTTAAACAGTTGTCTATTATTCATAAAGATTTTCCTGTACAAGATATTATTTTTCTAGAGAAACATAATTTGCCTATTACTAAAGCTAATATGGAACAGTTTGGTCATTATAAGGGAGACGAGCACAGTATCGTCGATCAATTTGATGGCCTAATGGTAAGCATAGAGAATAAATTTGTTCATTTGGCTACTGAAGGTACGAGTCAGCAGTTAATGGATTTTCATTTGACGCTCCAAGAAGGATTAAATAATTTTCCTGAGTTTGAGTCTGGTTTTTCTAACAATTTATCCCAAGAACAGGCAGAAATAGTATATAATATATTAAAAGGTGTTACAGAGTTTAATATTGAAAAAGATTCTTTTTTGGGGAAATCATCTAAAGAGATTTTCGAGATAATAAATAAACTTCCAATGGAAAAACAAGAAGAGGTTATTCTTAAGGCTTTTAATGAGAGGGTTTATGAACCTTTGTTAAAGGATGTTATTTTAGACAAGTTATTTATTAAACCAGAAGAGGTTAAGAAGGATAATTTAGTAGGGTATTATAAAGGACTAGAAAGTTTATTAGAGTCTACTGTGGTAAATACTAGTAATGAACCCAATCATCAAACATTAGAAAGCCTTAAAGATAACTTGGATTTTATGAAAGATCTCAATCAAATTGTGAATTATATTCAAATTCCTTTAAAATTTAAGAATCAAAATGTACATAGCGATTTGTACGTTTATAAAAATCCTAATAAGTCTAAAAGAGATGGAAAAAACATTTCAATGTTATTAAGATTAGATTTAGCCTATTTAGGTAGATTAGATGTATTTATGGATAAAAAGGATAAAACCATTAACAGTCAGTTTTTTATTGAAAAAGAAAAGACAAAAACATTACTTAATGATAATATGATCCATCTTGTTACTGCACTTAGGGATAAGGGGTATATACTTAATCCTCAAATTGTTAATAAAAGCAGTGAGTTTTCTTTTCCTAAAGATTGTATTATGGAGGATGTTAAATCTACAAATCATCTACAGAGGTTTTCCTTTGACATAAGGGTGTGATATGATGAAGAAAATCAATAAAGTGGCAGCCATTAGATATGATATAGATGAAGAAGCCCCTAGAGTCCTTGCAAAAGGAAAGGGCATTATTGCAGATAAGTTACTTCAGAAGGCTAAGACGGAAGACATTCCTATATACAAAGATGAGAATTTAGCTAATGAATTAAGTAAACTGGATATAGGCACTTATATACCGCCTGAATTATACGAAGTGGTTGCTGAAGTCTTAACATTTCTTGATAATTTAGACCAAAAGTTTAAAAAGTAATTAGATTGGGGGATGGTCTAATGAAAAATAATAGAAAAATAGGCAAAGAATATGAAGATAAAGCAAGAAGGTTTTTAGAATCACTTAATTACAAGATCCTAGAAACTAATTTTAGGTGTAAGATTGGAGAGATAGATATTATTGGTCAAGACAATGATTATTTGGTATTTGTTGAAGTGAAGTATAGGAAAAATGATAAAAAAGGTGATCCATCTGAAGCAGTTAATTATTATAAGCAAAGAACTATTAACAAAGTAGCCAATTATTATTTAATGAAAAAAGGGTATGGTTACCATACAGCATCAAGATTCGATGTTGTTGTCATATTGGATGAAGATATAAGGGTGATAAAAAATGCGTTTTATAGCATGTAAAAAGGATTGGTTTTATGAATTCTAATAATCTTTTAGTAAAGAAAGAGAAGGATTTATTATATGTTACATTTCCTGCATTCGATAAAACAGGACTAGTAGCGCATTGCTTTACGACAAAACTAGGTGGGGTCAGTGAAGGGTATTTTTCAACCCTAAATTTAGGATTTAATAGAGGCGATGCTAATAATAATGTAGAACAAAATTATAAATTAGTTTGTGATGCTATTGATATTGATTATAATAAATTGGTTTTTTCTCACCAAGTTCATGAAGATAAAATTTATGTCGTTAGTTCCAGTGATGCTGGAAAAGGTGGTATACATGGAACAGATATTAAGAATATGGATGCATTAATTACTAATGCAATCAATATACCTTTAGTGACTTTGTATGCAGATTGTGTGCCTATCTTTTTGTTAGACCCTGTAAAAAAGGCTATTGGCATTGCCCATGCAGGATGGAGAGGAACAGTTAAACATATAGGAAAAAAAACCGTTCAAAAAATGATAGAAACATATCAATCCAATCCAAAAGATATATTAGCTGGTATAGCTCCTTCCATTGGGTTTTGTTGTTTTGAAGTTTCAGAAGATGTAGCAGAAGAATTTAAGAAAAAATTTACAAAGGAACAGTGTAAAGAAATCATTGAAGAAAAAAGCAATAACAAATACATGGTTGATTTATGGAAAGCAAATAAATTCACATTATTAGAAGCAGGTCTTGAAGAGGATAATATTACAGTTACAGATTTATGTACAAAATGTAATTCAGATATATTTTTTTCCCATAGAGCAACAGATGGCAAAAGAGGAAGTCTTGCAGCTATAATGGCATTACAAGATTAAAGGAGCATTATTATGTTAGAAAGGCAACATATAATAAAATCAGTAGAAAAAGATAGTATAGCAGAAGAAGTAGGTATAGAAGTAGGTGATATTTTAATTAGTATAAACGGTGAGGCGATTAAAGATGCATTAGATTATCACTATTATTTAACAGAAGAATACCTAGAAATTCTTATTAGAAAACAAGATGGTAGTGAATGGATTTTAGAAATTGAAAAAGATGAAGATGAGGCATTAGGAATAGAATTCCAGTCCTCATTGATGGATGAATATAAATCATGTACTAATAAATGTGTTTTTTGTTTTATAGATCAGTTACCCGAAGGTATGCGAGAAACACTTTATTTCAAAGATGATGATTCAAGATTGTCTTTTTTACAAGGTAATTATATTACTTTAACCAATATGAAAGATAAAGATATTGAGAGAATTATTAGGTATAGGTTATCTCCTATTAACTTATCTGTTCATGCGACAAATCCTGAATTAAGAAAAAGAATGTTGAATAACCGTTTTGCAGATAATTTAATGGGCTATATAGAAAAGTTTTATGAGGCTGGCATTATAATGAATGGCCAAATTGTATTGTGTAAGGGATTAAATGATGGAGATGAGTTAGATAGATCCATTAGTGAACTATCAAAGTTTATCCCATATATGCAAAGTGTTTCAGTAGTACCAGTAGGTTTAAGTAAGCACAGAGAAGGATTGTATGAGCTAGAACCTTTTACAAAAGAAGACGCAAAGAAAACCCTTGCTATTATTCATCATTGGCAGGAAAAATTATATAAAGAGCACAGCACCCATTTTATTCATGCAGGTGATGAATTTTACATTCTAGCAGAAGAGCCAATGCCAGAAGAAGAGAATTATGATGGATATCTACAATTAGAAAATGGAGTGGGTATGGTACGTTTGTTTTTAGATGAATTTGATGCCTACTATGATACTTTAGAAAAAAGTGAAAAATCAAAGGAAGTATCAATAGTAACGGGCTTATTGGCATATGATATACTTAACGAAATGATAAATAAACTAGCACTAAAATTCCCAAATATAAAAATAAATCTTTATCCTATAATAAATAAATTTTTTGGTGAGAGAATAACTGTATCAGGTTTGTTAACTGGACAAGACATAATCAATCAAATTTCTGGAAAATCATTAGGTGACTATTTATTATTGCCAAACAATTTGTTAAGAAGTGGAGAAGAAGTTTTATTGGACAATGTAACAGTGACTGACATTGAAAATGCTTTACAAGTTAAAGTAGCTGTTGTAAAATCAATTGGTAAAGATTTCATAGATAAAATAATAGAATAATAAAGAATATCTTTAAAATAGATATAACAAAGGAGTAATTAAATGAGTAAACCAATAGTTGCTATAGTTGGAAGACCAAATGTAGGAAAATCTACATTATTCAATGTATTAGCAGGTGAAAAAATTTCAATCGTTGAGGATACACCAGGTGTAACAAGAGATAGAATCTATGCAGATGTAACATGGTTAAAGTATGACTTTACCATTATTGATACAGGAGGTATAGAACCTGAGAGTGATGATGAAATATTAAAACATATGAGAACACAAGCTCAAATTGCTATAGATACTGCTGATGTCATCTTGTTTGTAGTAGATGTTAAACAAGGTTTAGTAGATGATGATCATAAAGTAGCAAATATGCTTAGAAAAGCTAGAAAACCAGTTATTTTAGTGGTAAACAAAGTGGATAATTTTGATAAACTAGAAATGGATGTATTTGAGTTCTATAATTTAGGACTTGGTGAACCAAGACCTGTGTCATCTGCTTCAAAATTAGGATTAGGTGATATGCTTGATGTAGTTGTAGAAAACTTTCCACCTAATATGAAAGACGAAGAAGATGATGAAATTCCAAAAATTGCTATTATTGGAAAACCAAATGTTGGAAAATCCTCTTTGATTAATAAGATACTTGGTGAAGAAAGAGTTATCGTATCAAATATAGCTGGAACAACAAGAGATGCAGTAGATACTTTAGTGAAATACAATAAAAAAGACTTTGTTTTTATTGATACTGCTGGACTTAGAAGAAAAAGCAAGATAAAAGAAACCCTTGAAAGATATAGCATCATTAGAACAGTTGCTGCTATCGAAAGAGCAGATGTGGCAATATTAATAATTGATGCAGAAGAGGGTATAACCGAACAAGATGCAAAGATTGCTGGGATAGCTCATGAAAGAGGTAAAGGCGCTATCATAGCTGTTAACAAATGGGATGCAATTGAGAAAAATGATAAAACCATGAACCGTTTTATTGAAAATATTGAGGATAAATTAACTTATATGTTATACGCACCAAAAATCTTTATTTCTGCACACACAGGTCAAAGATTAAATAGATTATTTGAGATGATAGAAATGGTTATACAAAACCAAGCATTAAGGGTTGCAACAGGACCATTAAATGATATTTTATATGAAGCAATGGCACTTAACCAGCCACCTTCAGATAAAGGTAAAAGATTAAAAATATACTATATGACACAAGTATCTATTAAACCACCTACATTTGTTATATTTGTTAATGATAAAGAACTTATGCATTTCTCATATACGAGATATATAGAGAATAAAGTTAGAGAGTCTTTTGGTTTTAAAGGAACACCAATTCATTTTATCGTTAGAGAAAGAAAGGAAAAATAGGGTATGGAACAATTAATTAGCATCTCTTTAGGCTATATATTTGGATGTTTTCAAACATCGTTTTTAATAGGTAGATTGTATAAAAAAGTTGATATTAGACAGTTTGGTAGCGGTAATGCAGGTACTACAAATGCTATAAGAGTTTTAGGATGGAAAGCCGGAGTCTTAACTTTTTTAGGAGACTCCTTAAAAGCTATATTAGCTATTTTTCTAATCAGACTCTTTTACAATGATCAGGTATTTGCATTATATACTGGTTTAGGCGTTGTTATTGGACATAATTTCCCATTTTATCTTAAATTCAAAGGTGGTAAAGGTATTGCTGCTACTTCAGGGGTTTTATTAGCTTTTGATTATAGGATTGCTTTAGTGGCTTGTTTAACGTTCATTGTAATTGTTGCTTTAACAAGATATGTATCACTAGGATCACTTTTTATAGCAACCTGGACACCAATTGCTATATACCTATTTTATCCTGATAGATTAGAAATGCTAATTTTAGGTTTAATTTTTATGTCTTTAGCCTATTATAAACATATGGGTAATATTAAGAGACTGTTAAAAGGTGAAGAAAATAAACTAGGTCAGAAAAAAAGTGCATAAACTAAACGAATCTATTAAATGGAATAGGTTACATAGTAAAAATATATAGACAAAAGATAATGGAGGATATTATGGAGCGTATTTGTATAGTTGGAGCTGGGAGTTGGGGAACTGCTTTAGGAATTTTACTTGCAAAATCTGGACATAGTGTTACGATTTGGTCAATAATGAATGAAGAAGTTGAAATGTTAAATCAACACCGTGAGCATATAGATAAATTGCCTGGTATTACACTTCCAGATAATATAATGGTAACAAACAATTTAGAGGAAGGAATGAGTCAAACGGGTATTGTTGTTATGGCAGTTCCTTCAAAATTTGTAAGAAATACAGCTAAGTTAGTAAAACAATACATTCAACCAGGTCAAATTATTGTTAATGTTGCTAAAGGTTTAGAAGAAGAGACATTGCTCACTTTAGCAGAAGTAATAGAAGAGGAAATGCCAAATAATCCTGTAACTGTTTTGTCTGGTCCTAGTCACGCTGAGGAAGTTGCAAAAAACATACCTACAACTTGTGTTGTAGGGGCTAGATCTAAACAAGTTGCAGAAAAAATACAAGACACTTTTATGAGTAAAACATTTAGAGTGTACACAAGTCCTGATATTAGAGGAATTGAACTAGGTGGGGCATTAAAAAATGTTATTGCCTTAGCAGCGGGAATTTCTGATGGATTAAAATTTGGTGATAATACAAAAGCAGCCTTAATGACAAGAGGTATAGCAGAAATATCTAGATTAGGCCTTGCAATGGGTGCAAGTATTCATACTTTTGGAGGTTTATCTGGCGTAGGAGATCTTATTGTAACTTGTACAAGTATGCATAGCCGTAATAGGAGAGCTGGAATATTAATCGGTAGTGGTTATACACTTGAAGAAGCTATATCAGAAGTAAAAATGGTTGTAGAAGGTGTAAATACAGCAAATGCAGCTTATAAATTGGCTCAAAAATACAATATAGAAATGCCTATTATAGAGCAAGTAAGTAAAGTACTCTTTGAAAATAAAAATCCTAAAGAAGCAGTAGAAGATTTAATGCTTAGGGATAAAACAAAAGAGCATAAAGAATATGAAATGGATTTTAATAAAATTATAAATTGGGAAGAAGAATAAAAATTAGGAGCTGAATCAGCTCCTAAAAATATATAATCTACAACTTATTCATTTTTTTATAATGCAATGGTGAATAACCTGTAATATTTTTAAATACTCTACCAAAGTGGGATATATTTCCAAAACCAACTTCTTCAGCTATTTCAATAACTTTCTTATCAGATTCTCTTAGTAGTATCTGAGACTCTCGAATTCGAACACTATTAACATATTCAACAAAAGTAAAACCTGTAGCTTGTTTAAATGCACGACTTAAATAATATTGACTTATATAAAAATGTTTTGCAACAGAAGACAGTGACAAGTACTCTCTATAATTTAAATTGATATATTGAACGATTTCTGACATTTTTTTATGCATTTCACTAGGATGTTCATTAGATTCAATGATTGAATCATCATCTTTGTTTCTTCTTAAATAGATTAATAATTGCATTAACAATGCTTGTAGGGAAGATTCATAACCAACTTCTTTATTTCTTATTTCTTGTATAAATTGAAGTAGCATAGTTTCAATATACTCTTGTTCAGCTGGCAGGAGTGGTATAACATTATGTTTCGTGGCGTAAACCTCTTCAAGTAAAGAGCGAATAGATGGTGTTAAAAATTTTTTATCAAAATTTATTAGAACTCTTTCATGAGCCCCTTCACCAGCATCAGTCGTTTTATGTAAGTCAAAAGGTTTAATTAAAACCAAATTACCTTTTTCTACTAGACTTGTTCTATCTTTAATAAAATAATATCTTTTACCAGATAATAAATAGTAAAATTCATACTGATCATGAAAATGGTAGTTGTTCATACTATACTGGCCAATTACTTCTCTTGCTGAAAATGCAAAGGAATTGTCTTTTGTTTGATAAATAGTTTCTTGTTGTAATAACAAATAATATCACCTCTCCTATATTATAACCTATTAGAAATGAAAAATAAAGCAAAATATGCAAAAAAAATTAAGATTTAAGCAAAATATGTGCTGAATTAAGCAGGAGATTGTTGTATAATTTCATTATAGATTAAATAAAAAAACACACACAAATACTTTAACATATATAAAGGAGATGGACTTATGAGCAAGAAAAGATATGTACAAATCGGTGTAGGTGGTAGAGCAAGATTTTTCTACGAGGCAGTAGTTAGTGATTTTAAAGAAACTTCAGAATTAGTTGCATTTTGTGATATAAATCAAACAAGAATGGATTACGCTAACAAAGTAATTAAAGAAGAATATGGAGTTGATCCTGTTCCAACATACAAATGTGATAAATTTGATGATATGATCAAAGAACAAAAACCAGATTTTGTTATTGTTACTACAGTAGATAGAACACACCATACTTATATCATTAGAGCCTTAGAATTAGGTTGCGATGTTATTACAGAAAAGCCAATGACTGTAGATGAAGTAAAAGCAGCAGAAATACTTGATGCTATAGAAAGAACTGGAAGACAAGTTCGTGTAACATTTAACTACAGATATGCACCACATAATACTAAAATTCGTGAATTAATCATGAATGATACAATTGGAGATGTAACATCTGTTCACTTTGAATGGTTATTAAATACTGAGCATGGTGCAGACTACTTTAGACGTTGGCATAGAGACAAAAGAAATAGTGGTGGTTTATTAGTTCATAAATCTACTCACCATTTCGATTTAGTTAACTTCTGGTTAGGTGCTAAGCCTGAAACGGTATTTGCTATGGGAGGATTAATGTTCTATGGACGTGAAAACGCTGAAAAAAGAGGCGTAACGGACTTCTATCATAGAGCATATGGAAGCGAAGCTGCTAAAAATGACCCATTTGCTTTACATTTAGATCAAAATGATAGATTAAAAGCTATGTATTTAGATGCTGAAAAAGAAGATGGATACTATAGAGATCAAAGTGTATTTGGTGAAGGTATTAATATTGAAGACACAATGGGTGTTTTAGTTCAATACAATACTAAAGCAGTATTAACTTACTCTTTAAATGCATATATGCCTTGGGAAGGATTCAAAGTAAGTTTCAACGGAACTAAAGGAAGAATCCAAGTAAATGTTGTTGAAAGAACATATGTAAATGCTGGTGGAAGCTCTGAATTAGAGGGCGCATTAAAACAAAAAAGCATAACAGTTTACCCAATGTTTGGTGAGCCATATGAAGTAGAAATTATTGAAGGTAAAGGTGGACACGGTGGTGGAGACCCAATCTTATTAAGTGATATCTTTGGAGAGCCTAAAGAAGATCCATTTAATCGTGCTGCTTCTCATGTAGATGGGGCAATGTCAATTCTTACTGGTATTGCAGGTAACAAATCATTAGCAACTGGTCAAGCTATAAAAATCGATGATTTATTAAAACTATAATATAATTTATATTTAATGTTGACAACTAACCAAATCTTAAATTAGATTTGGTTAGTTTAAGGTATAAGTATAAATTGTCTATGTCTATATATATTAAAATAGACAGAAAGGAATTATTTATGAATATATTTTTCTTTATACTTGGAAATAATATTTTACCAATTTTCTTGCTAATTGGTGCAGGGTACATACTTAGTAAAAAATTTGATTTAGATATAAAATCTTTAAGTAAACTTAATTTTTACATTTTTGTTCCAGGATTCATATTTGTAAGTCTTTATACAACAGTGATTCCCTTTGAGATGATTAAAGCTTTAATATTTGCAATTATTATCTTATTCATCAACATGAGTGTAGGGACAATCATTCCAAAAATTAGAAAATATGATCCAGCATTAACCAATGCTTTTAAGAATTCTCTAATGTTCTATAATTCAGGTAATATCGGTATTCCATTGATTACACTTGTTTTTAGCAGTGGCATATATGCAATTAATGGGGAAACACCTTACCTAAATATGGCTGTAACAGCTCAGATTATGGTAATGATGGTTCAAAATGTATCCGTTAACACAATTGGATTTTATAATGGTGGAAGAGCAACATTGCATTGGACAGATTCTGTAAAAAAAATATTACGAATGCCTACAATTTATGCATTGCCAAGTGCTTTCATTGCGAAAGCATTGCCATTTGATTTTACAAAAATGCCTGGATGGCCAGGTTTGGAATATATTAGAAGTGGTTTGATTTCAATTGCACTTATAACCCTTGGGGTTCAATTATCCAAAACAAAGTTTAATTTTAGTAATAAAAAAGTTTATCTAGCTGTTGCAATACGTCTTATTGGTGGTCCAATTATTGCGCTAGGACTAATACTTTTAATGGGATTTGATGGTATTATTGCCCAAGCTTTAATGATTTCTTCATCTGTGCCAACAGCTGTAAATACTGCGCTCATTGCAGTTGAGTGTGATAATGCACCTGATTTTGCGTCTCAAACAGTAATGTTTGCAACACTATTTAGTGCAGTTACCCTCACCTTTGTAATATTTGTATCTAGATTAATATTCCCAGTAGCATTATAATAAACTATATAGAGCTTTTATAGACATAAAGAGATAGGAAGGAATTTAACAATGAATATATTTTTCTTTATTTTAGGCAATAATATTTTACCTATATTTCTCCTTATTGGAGCTGGATTTATTCTAAGTAGAAAATTTGATTTAGACATTAAATCCTTAAGCAAACTTAATTTTTATATATTTGTACCTGGATTCGTTTTTGTTAGTCTTTACAAAACAGAAGTTCCAGTTGAAGCACTTAAGGCCTTAGCATTTGCTATTATATTAGTATTTGTATTGTGTTTAGTGGCTTATATTATAGCTAGACTAAGAAAATATGATAAATCCTTTGGTAATGCATTTATTAATTCAATTATGTTTTATAATTCAGGTAATATAGGATTACCCCTTATTACTTTGGTTTTTAGCAGTGGTAGTTATATTATTAATGGTGAGACACCTTACTTAAATATTGCGATTACAACTCAAATTATGGTAATGGTTACTCAAAATGTTACAACAAATACCATTGGTTTCTTTAATGGGGGAAGAGCCAGTTCCCATTGGCTTATTTCTATTAAAAAAATATTTAGTATGCCAACAATATATGCAATTCCAGCTGCTTTAATTGGTAAGCTTTTACCTTATGATTTAACTCAAATGCCAGGTTGGCCAGGGTTAGAATATATAAGAAGTGGTTTGATTGCTACAGCACTAATAACTCTTGGTGTTCAATTATCAAAAACTAAATTTACTTTAACAAATAAAAGAGTATATTTATCTGTATTTTTACGTTTAATTGGAGGTCCTATTATAGCATTAGGTTTAATTCTCCTGATGGGATTTGATGGCATCATAGCCCAAGCATTAATGATTTCATCTGCAGTTCCTACATCAGTAAACACTGCACTAATTGCAGTAGAATGGGATAATCACCCAGAGTTTGCATCCCAAGCAGTAATGTTCTCAACATTATTAAGTGCAGTAACTTTAACCGTTGTTATATTCACTGCAAGTTTAATATTCCCTATTTAAAAAATGAAACTGAGTCAGGTTTGGCTCAGTTTTTTTAAAATTCTTTAGGAAATGCTTGATATGGTATCCCAATTAAGCTAGGAAAGAATATTTTGACTTTAACATTAAATTGGATTAATATATATATAATAATATATATTAAAAGTTTGGAGGGGAATTTATGATGGCTTTTTCTGTAATATTGTTAGGTTTAATATTAGGTTCTGTTTTTCTAATTGGCATCGTTGCTACGATTATTATTTTAATCAATCAAAATAAAAGAAAGGGTAATGATGATGGTTTCAGATAAGGTGGAACTTATAACTGTTAAAAAAAATAATCCTAATTATATCTTACCTGTTTGGTTTGGAGAGATTGATGACAACAATGATATTATCACTTCTAAAGACAGATTTTTATTAGTCTTTGTTAATAAAGGTACAGGAATAATAAAAATTGGAGATCAAAAACGAATTTTTACAAGTCCTTGTGTTTTTTGTTTAAATGAAAAAGAAACCATTGAATTAGAAAAAAGTAAAGATTTTAACTCAAAAGTATTTTATTTTCATCCAAGCTTTATAAATAGCATCTTTACTTTAGAGAATATTAAAGGTCAAAAAGAGGGCTTAACCATGTCAGACATTAGAGATTTGCATTGGTTAGATTCTTTTATCAAAAGAAAAGAGAATTATATAGGCATTTATACTATGGGGCCTGCAACTACAAAGCATATTGAAAGTATTCTTAATAACATAAAAAATCAAATGGAAATTCAATCAGATGGCTATTGGCCTTGTAGAACAAGGTCCTATTTTCTAGAATTGCTATTTATATTAGAAAGATTGTATAACTCTATAGATACTATGGAGGAAGTGGTATTAGACAATATACCAGATGATATTAATAAAATCATTCTGTATTTACATAATAATTATCAGAAAAAAATAACTATAAAAGACTTGAGCAACACATTCCATATGAATAGAACCACATTAAACAATAGATTTTCAGAAGCAACTGGAAGTACTGTAATGACATACCTAATTAAATTAAGAGTAAAACTAGCTGCCCTAATGTTGAAAGACACTATGATTTCTATATCGGAAATCATTGAAAGAATAGGCATAAGCGATACGAGTCACTTTGGACGAATTTTTAAAAAGCATATGGGGTGTAGCCCCACTGAGTATAGGAAACTTAATTCAAGATTTTATTAACAATTTCTTTATAATAATAAACCTAAATATAATATATTGAAAGATAAAATATAATTAATAGAATTAGTCCTGAAACAGGAGGGAATTTAAATTATGCCTTGGTGTTTAAAATGCAAAAGTGAATATGAAGAAGGAGTTGAAAAATGTGTAGATTGTATGACGATGTTATCAGAAGATTTAGTAGAAAATAATGAAGAGACACTAAATCTACAATCCATAACTAATAAGAAATTACTTATTACTGTGGGAGATATCTCAGAAGCACATATAATAGCATCTTTATTGAGTACTTATGGCATTAAGACAATTTATAAACATAACGGATCCGGGGAATACTTACAAATAGCCTTTGCAAAGACAATATATGGAATCCAAATATTTGTAGATGAATTAGATTATAAGGAAGCTTTAGAAATTATAAATAATAATGAATTGGAAGAGTTAATGGAAAGTGATATAGCAGATATTGAAGCATTAGAAATAGCAATAATGAAAAAAAGAATAGCTAGAAAAAGAAGTGCAATGAAATATATTCTTATCTTTGCAGCTATTATATATTTCATTATTATTGCAACAGCTTTTATTAGATAGAAAAAAATTGTTTGAGTAATAATAAAGTTTTTTATTCAGTTTTATAATATAAAAAAATAATGATTATAAGTTTAATTATATGACATAATACAATATATATAATGATAAAAAATTATATTATATTGTATTTTTTGAATAAATGTTCTATAATATATACAACTTAAGTATGGTTTCAAGCTTGCTTGTACGCAATTTAGAATCATACTTTCAGAGAAAATTAGGTCTCAAGTGAAGAAAGAGGCATAAGAAAGTTACTAATAGGAGGCAGATTATGAATATAACAACTGTTGCTGAGGGGATTTATCAACTTTCAGTAAATGTAGAAAATATATTATTCGAAGGATTATGGGAAATTCCTAATGGTGTATCATTAAACTCATACATTATAAAAGGTGAAAAAACTGCAATTGTTGATGGTGTATGTGGTTGGGATGGTGTACCAGAAAGTTTATTCGCATTATTAGATAAAATGGATATAAATCCAGAGTCTATCGAATATTTAATAGTTAATCATATGGAACCTGACCATTCAGGATGGATTGAAAATTTTAAAAAAATAAATTCTAATTTTAAAGTAGTATCTACAGCAAAGGCTGCTGAGTTATTAGATGGTTTTTACGGACACACAGATAATATTATTATGGTAAAAGACGATGATACTCTAGATTTAGGTAATGGACGAGTATTAACTTTTAAAGAAATTCCTAATGTTCATTGGCCTGATACAATGGCTACCTTTGATACTCTAACAGGAACATTGTTTTCCTGTGATGCCTTTGGTGCATTTGGAAGTGTAACAGATGGTAACTATGATGATTTGTTAAAAGAGGAAGAGATTGACTTTTATGAAAATGAAGCCGTTAGATATTATTCTAATATAGTGGGTGCATTTTCATTACAAGTAAAAAAAGCAATAGAAAAATGTTCTCAACTTCCTATAAAAATTATAGCACCGGGCCACGGTATCGTATGGAGAAAGAATCCCAATAAGATACTAGAGGACTATGAAAGATATGCTTCTTATTCTAAAGGACCAGCAAAAGAAGAAATAACTATAATTTGGGGTTCAATGTATGGAATGACTGAAAAGGCTGTTCGATATGTAGAAAAAGTATTAAAAGAAGAAGGCATAAAAGTCAATGTCCATCAAGTACCTGAAGACTCTTGGGGAACTGTCCTTGCATCTGTTTGGAATTCCACAGGAATTATTCTGGCGATGCCAACTTATGAATATAAAATGTTTCCACCAGTAGCAGCGGTGTTAGAAGAAATAGGTAAGAAAAAGGTGCTCAACCGTAAGGTCTTTAGATTTGGCTCATATGGTTGGTCTGGTGGGGCTCAAAAAGAGCTTGACGAGATAGTAACTAGATTAAGAATGAATTGGGAATTCTTAGAACCAGTAGAATTTAAAGGATCTGCTAGTGAAGAAGAATTAGAATTAATAGGTGAAAGAGCTAAAGATTTAGTAAAAGAAGTAAGAAATGCTGTAAATAAATAGGATAATAAAAAACAACAAAGTTCATCTGTGAATATTTGTTGTTTTTTTATTGTGGGAAAGAAGTGAAAAAAAAGAAAGGAATAAACAATATGAAAAGCTTTCATATAATAGTATCACCTAGTTAATATTATTAATGTCAATAGGAGGTAAATGTATATGACATTGTTGTATAGAGGACAATTTAATCAAACTAGCCATCGTACAAGGGAGGAAAAGGATAATGTTAGATTATTTCTAGATTATTTGATAGAAAATAGTACCCCTTTAAATCCTTATTGGAATATTGAACGTAGAAGACAACAAGCGACAGAGCCCCATTGGAATTATATTGATGGATTAATGATAAAATCAATTATAGAAATGTATTACATTACAAATGATACTAATTATTTAAATTTCGCAGACTACTTTATAGATTTTTATATAAATGAAGATGGAACAATAAAAGGGTATCGTAAGAATGAGTTTAATATTGATAATATAAACGGTGGTAAGGTGCTTTTTGAGTTATATGAATTGACTGGCAAAGTGAAATATCGAAAAGCTATTGATATCTTATATTCTCAACTCATCGATCATCCTAGAACGTATAGCGGTAATTTTTGGCATAAGAAAATATATCCTCATCAAGTTTGGTTAGATGGGTTGTATATGGCCCAACCTTTTTATATGGAGTATGAGAGAAAATACAATCATAATCAAAATACTTTAGATGTATATTATCAAATTTTAAATGTAAGAAATAAGATGTATGATGAGGAAAAAAAACTATACTATCATGGGTATGATGAGAGTCGTCAAATGTTTTGGAGTGATAGAGAAACAGGTTTATCAGAAAGTTTCTGGGGGCGCTCAATGGGGTGGTATGTAATGGCACTTGTGGATGTCCTTGAGAAAATGGATAAAAAAATATATATAAATGAATATAATCACTTGAACAGAATATTTAAGGAAGCAATTGACGGATTATTATTATATCAAGATCCAAGTGGAATGTGGTATCAAATAATAGATCAAGGTTGTAGAAGTGGAAATTATTTGGAAACTAGCGCAAGTTCCATGATTTCTTATGCCATTTTAAAAGGTGTTAGATTAAACTTATTACCTAATTCATATAAAGAATATGGGATGAAGGCATTTAAGGGAGTAAAAGACAACTATTTTAAAGTTCATAATGATAAATTTGAATTAGGTGGAATCAATTTAGTTGCTGGGTTAGGCGGTCCTGATATGCGAGATGGAAGCTATGAATATTACCTCTCAGAGCCTGTAGTTAAAAATGAAGCTAAGGGTGTTGCACCTTTTTTACTTGCGTATACAGCAGTTGAAAGACTTAAGAAATGATAAAAATACTAAGGTTGTAACATAAATAAACCACCCTTTTGCGGGTGGTTATGTTTATGAAATCTATACTATTTAATTGGGGAATAAAATAAAGCTAAGTGACTTAAAATATTTAGGGTATAATAGGTAGTACTAAAATTATTTATTAATTCGCTTTATGGCTTTATAATCAAAATTCTTGTCATTATTTGCTTTGAATCTTGTATCTGGTTCTTGTTCTTTACCTAATGCATTATTATATTTTGCAAAATCTGTTCCGTCTTCTGGGATAGGTTGTTGTGGTCTTTGAGACATTAAAATCACTCCTTTTAAATAATAATAGTATGGATAAAATACTATTATTTATACTTAGAAGCAATGACTATATTAATTGTAAGTTATAGAAAACTTAGTAATATAAATAGAAAAAAATGGATTATAGTAGTATAATATAATTTGAGGTTACAAGTGAGAGAGATAAAGAGTTATCTTTATTATTTAATAAATAAAAAATAAAAGAAACTAAGGAGGAAGTAACAATGAAAAGTTTTAATTTTCAAGTACCAACAGAAGTAATATTTGGCGTAGATACAATTGAGCAAATAGGTGAAATAGGAAATAGATATGGTAAAAAAGCAATGATTGTAACAGGTGGTACAAGTGCAAAAAAATCAGGATTAATCGATAGAGTAGTAACACTACTTAACAAGAATAATATAGATGTTGTTGTGTTTGATGAAGTAACACCAAATCCTTTAGCCAAAACCGTTCGTGATGGTGTTTCTATAGTTAAAAAAGAAAACTGTGACTTTATTATTGGTTTAGGTGGCGGAAGTGCAATGGATGCTTCTAAAGCCATTGCATTTTCTAGTTTTAGTGATGCAGATATATTAGATTTCTTCCCTAAGGGTAAGTTTGCAGAAGAAGGTCCTAAAGGGTCCTTACCATTGATCGCAGTAACAACAACAGCAGGAACAGGTAGTGAGGCTAATAAAATTGCTGTTATTACAGATCAAGATTCAAACAGAAAATGCGGATTAAAAACACCATATGCATACCCTACTGTAGCAATAATTGATCCTAAATTAACATTATCTGTACCACCAGAAGTTACAGCGGCTACAGGACTTGATGTATTTTATCATGCATTAGAAGCCTTTGTTTCTAGAAAAGCAAGTGTGTTTACAGAAATGTGTTCAATAGAAGCAATGAAATTAGTTGTAAAAAGTTTAGAAACTGCCGTTAAAGAAGGCTCTAATTTAGAAGCAAGAGAGGATATGGCTTGGGCAAATACATTAGCTGGAATTGCTATTGACCTTGCAGGTACTGTAGCAATTCATGGGACTTCTCATCCAATAAGTGCGTATTTTAATTCGCAGCACGGAAAAGCCCTTTCAGCAGTTGCACCAACCTTTTTAAAATACCATTACCAGGCAGATATTAGTAAATTTGCAAAAATAGCAGAGATATTAGGTTGTACAGATGCAAACCTTACAGATGAGGAAAAAGCAGCAAAATCATCTGAATATCTAATCAAGTTATTAGAAAGTGTTGGAATGAGAATTACATTAACTGATTTAGGTGTGACAGAAGATATGGTAGAAACCCTTACTAATAACTCTTTCGAAACCATGACAGGGGCTATTGGCAATACACCAGGTAAAATTGAATATGAAGATATGTATAGACTATATAAAGAATCTCTATAAATTGCAAAATCAGACCAGTTAATGCTTTAGCTGGTTTGATTTTTTTTGTTTTTTAGTTCTAACTAAGAAATCCTACTAATATTTTATAGTAAAGAAAAATATTTGTGTTTTTTATATGGTTTCTATATGAAAAAATGTAATAAATAAGCCGTACTGTCATATATTTTATATGAGAGACTAGGATAGGAGGAAGTATATGTTGGAACAATATGATATTTATAGTGATATTAAAGCTAGAACCAATGGGGATATATACATTGGTATCGTAGGTCCTGTTAGAACAGGAAAATCAACATTTATAAAACGTTTTATGGACTTACTTGTATTACCTAATATTGAGAACGTACATAGTAGAGAAAGAACAAAAGATGAACTTCCGCAAAGTGCTGCAGGTAAGACAATTATGACTACAGAGCCTAAATTCATACCAAAAGAAACAGCAACAATAAAGCTATCAGAAGGATTAGAGTTTAACGTAAGAATGATAGATTGTGTTGGTTATATGGTTGAGGGGGCAGTTGGCCATAAGGAAAACGAACAAGAAAGAATGGTAAAAACACCTTGGTATGAAAATCAAATTCCATTTACTCAAGCAGCAGAAATTGGAACAAAAAAAGTAATTAATGATCATT